>JAPOYD010000041.1:0-29267 GCA_026706735.1 Nitrospinota bacterium
GTTGAAGGTGATAACGTCAAGGTAGAGGTTCTTGAAATAATGCCGGGGCGGATGCGGCGTGTGCACCTTGGTTTCCGGCCGCACCTCCCAACAGTGCTGGATGCGGCCTATCGACCAGGGGAGGTTTCCGCCCGCGTGGGCGAGAAGCAGCTGGAGGTTCGGGTAGCGCTCGAAGTGGCCCGAGAGAATGAGTCTTGTGACGGCGACCGTGGTGGACAGCGGGTTGCCGACGCAGTTCGCCATGTAGTAGGGGTACAGCGCCTTCAGGTCCGCGAAATCGGGATGGATGAACACCAGCGCGCCGAGCCGCTCCGCCGCCGCCCAGAATGCCTCGTACTGGGGCTCGTCCAGCGCGTGGGAGCCGATGCGATCAGAGATGATGCAGCCGAGCAGGCCCTGTCCCATCGCGCGCTCGAGCTCTGCGGCAGCGGCCTCGCCCCCGTTCTGCATGGGCAGGTTGCAAAGGCCCCGGAAGTGCGCGGCGTTTTCGTTGCAGAAATCGACGACGCCGTCGTTTTGCACCTGGATGATCTCCTCGCCCGCCGCGCCGCCGATCCAGTAATAAAAAGTGGGCGGGGGCGGGGAGGCCAGCGCCATCTCGAGCCTGTCCGCCTTCATGTCGCTCAGCTTGCGCTCCGCGTCGGCGAGTTGCACCGCCCAGTTCTCCTCCGTCATCTTCGCGTTGTAGCGCGAGGAGACGGGCGGGAAAAACCCTTCGAAGCTGTCGGCGTGCTGGGGGCGTCTTTCGCGCTCTTTGGCGGCGAGCGCTTCTGCCTCCGGGATGTAGATGTGGTGATGCAGATCGATGTTGGGCAAGGGTGCTTCCCTCCGTTTGGATGCTCGCGGTAGCATTCGCGCCCGCCAGGCTGTCGAAATGATGAAGACTATCCCGAGAGAGTAAAATCTGGCGAATCCTGCGTCAATCGAGATTCGCGCCCGCCGATTGACGCCCTTGAGTCTGGGTGAGAAACTTCTGCCTCGCGCTCGAAGGGGTGTGCCGACGAGAAGTGTTCCGGCTCCCGGCCTAGCGTGGAGGGGACGATTCCGGTGAATGACGAGGAAGTTCCCAGGCTGCCGCGCTCTTATGAGGGGCTCCGCACCCTGCAAGGCGAATTCGCGCGCTATCAGGAAGAGGCGTTTCCGAAGCGCGAGCCGCGGTTTTTCGCCCTCGAACTTGCGGGCGAGACGGGCGAACTCGCGAACCTGGAGAAAAAGGAATGGAAGGGCCGCGCGGTGGAGGCTGCGGCCTATACGGACGAGGCGGCGGATGTCATGATCGCCGTGATGAACTACGCCAACGCGCGGGGGATCGATTTGGGCGAGGCGGTTTCCGATAAAATGGCCAAGATCGAACGCATCAGAAGGGAGCGGCCCGAGAAATAAGCCGCGAGACCCCGCAGTTTTTCCGGTTCGGCGCTTGGGGCGGCGCCGAGCAGAGTGAGCACCGAAAAACGAGCCGCTGAAACAGTGTTCTGCGAAGCAGAGCGGAAAGGATGAGATTCGATGTCAGGCCTCCCGACGGAGCCGGCCGACCTCGCCGACGTGCAGGCGAGTTCGGATGAGCGCAACGTCAAGATAGACAAGGTGGGTGTCAAGAACATCCGCTACCCCATCGTGGTGAAGGACCGGGCGAAGGACGCCCAGCACACCATCGGCAACGTCAACATGTACGTGGATCTGCCGCACCACTTCAAGGGCACTCACATGAGCCGCTTCCTGGAAGTGTTGAATGATTACACCGACGCCATCGGCGTGGACAGCGTGCCCTCGCTCCTGCAGACGATTCGCGAGCGCCTGGACGCCCAGACGGCGCATTTTTCCGTGACCTTTCCTTACTTCATGCAAAAGGCCGCTCCCGTGACGGGCGCCGAGGGGCTGATGGCGCTCGAGTGCGGCTTCGAGGCCTCCGCCGGCGCGACGGACGACTTCGTCCTGAGCATCATGGTTCGCATCGCCACGCTTTGTCCGTGCTCGAAGGAGATCAGCCTGCGCGGCGCGCACAACCAGCGGGGCCACGTGCGCATCAAGGTGCGCTTCGACGGCGAGTTCTGGATCGAGGAGCTCGTCGAGATCGCCGAGAGCGCGGGAAGCTGCGCGCTCTATCCGATCCTGAAGCGCGAGGACGAGAAGTTCGTCACCGAGACGGCTTTCGACAACCCCCGCTTTGTGGAGGACGTGGTGCGCGAGGCGGCCCTTCTGCTCCGAAACGACAAGCGCATCCGGTGGTTCCAGGTGGAGGTGGAGAATTTCGAGTCCATCCACGACCACAACGCCTACGCCTTCATCGAGGAAGAGGTGCGCCGAGGGGGGTAGTTCGTTTCGGGTCAGGATGAGTGGCGAGAGCGCCGAAACTCAAAGGGAGAAGTAGTATTTCCCATCCCATCCCGCAATCATGAAGATGCCTCTGTCGATGATGCCCCTCCCGAGAAGTCCTTGGTATCTTGATGTGTCTCCGAGGTATTCCATCACTTGAATGTTCTGAACGGGAAAGGTTTGTGTTTTGGGACCTTGCGTCCTGGTTGGTTCGGTGAAAGGAATCAGCAAATCAACGAGATAGGTGTTCAGGCTGGCCGTGCCAGAAGCGACGACGACGGGTTCTTTTCCGAGGGAGCGCAACCCGATTCGCTTGGCTAGTTCGGGAGAGATACAGGTGATGGAAGCACCCGTATCGCTCAGCAAATCCGCCCCTGAAGTTCGCCCCTCTTGTGAGGCCAACGCTCCCACTTGTGTGAAGAGAATGTGTATTACAGGGCCGACGGCAGGGTCATACTGAAACGACATGGACGGCATGCGAAAAAATCCCCAGATCGACGGCTTGTTTGGTTATCTTCTGGACGGAGAACAAATCGTCGTCGTATTTCTCTTTGGCGAAGACGACCGCGTCATGCACGGAATCGAAAATGTTCACCACTTTCTCGCCGCGCATGAGGGCAAACCTTCCGTTGTGCTCCTCGATCAGTTCCGGGAGCAGTTTCTGGAAAGCCTCGTAATTTTTATCCACTTCGTCCTGAATGGCAGGATGATCCATCATCACTCCTCCCCGAATCTCTCAGGGTAATATCCATGTGGAACAAGTTCCCGATCACCTTCTCGCCATAGAGAAGGCTTACGAATAATATATGACCTCGTGTTCTAGTATACTACACCATCTTTGATACGATTTCACGGCGAACATCAGGCCGATGGATGAGAATATCTCCCTCGCGACTGAAGGAGTAGCGATATTCCATGCGCCGCGCGCCATTTCCGAAAATCCCTCATCCAAATTTCGCGCTTTTCTCGCGCCCCGAAATCGCTTATAACCACCTTTTGGTTTGATTCTTTAAGCGTTTGATTCGGGACGGTTTATGGATACACACCAAAGAGGCGATCGGATAGACGCGCTCATGGAGCTTCTGGCGTCGCGCATCGTGATCATCGACGGCGCGATGGGCACCATGCTCCAGAACGAGAATCTGGATGAGGCCGCCTACAGGGGCGAGCACCTCAAAGATCACCCCTGCGACTTGAAGGGCAACCACGATCTGCTCAGCATCACGCAGCCCGACGTCGTCAGGCGGATTCACGGCGATTTCCTGGAAGCGGGCGCGGACATCATCGAGACCAATTCGTTCAACTCCACGGCCATATCCATGGCGGACTACCAGATGGAGGATATGGTTTATGAGGTGAGCGAGGCATCGGCGCGCCTGGCCCGCGAGGCGGCGGACGCCTTCGAGCGCTCCCACCCGGGGGAGCCGCGCTTCGTGGCCGGGGTCTTGGGACCCACGAACCGCACCGCCTCCATCTCGCCGAGGGTGAACGAGCCGGGTTTCCGGAACATCAGCTTTGAAGAGCTGGTGGCGGCCTACACCACCTCGATTCGCGGCCTCATCACGGGCGGCGCCGATTTGATCCTGGTCGAGACGGTCTTCGACACCCTGAACTGCAAGGCCGTGATGTTCGCGGCCGAGCAGTATTTCGAAGGCGAGGGCGTTCGCGTCCCCGTCATGATTTCGGGGACCATCACCGACGCGAGCGGACGCACCCTTTCGGGCCAGACGACCGAAGCGTTCTGGAACTCGGTTGCGGGCTATCGGCCCATCTGCGTGGGGCTCAACTGCGCCCTGGGAGCCGAGGACCTTCGCCCCTACATACGCGAACTCTCCCGCGTGGCCGACGTGCCGGTGAGCATTTATCCGAACGCCGGCCTCCCCAACGAGTTCGGCGAATACGACGACACGCCTGAGTACATGGCCGAGGTGCTCGCGGAATTCGCCCGGAGCGGCTTTCTGAATCTGGTGGGCGGCTGCTGCGGTACCACGCCCGAGCACATCCGAGCGATCAAGGAGGCGGTGGAGGGCTTCGCCCCGCGCCGGATCCCCGAAATTCCCCCGCGGTGCCGCCTGAGCGGCCTGGAACCGCTGAACATCGGCCCCGAAACAGGGTTCGTGAACGTGGGCGAGCGCACCAACGTGGCGGGCTCGGCGCGCTTCGCCAGGCTCATTCGCGAGGGCGACTACGAGAAGGCGCTCGAGGTCGCCCGCCAGCAGGTGGAAAACGGCGCCCAGATCATCGACGTGAACATGGACGAGGGGATGCTCGACTCGGAAGAGGCGATGGCCACCTTCCTGAGGCTCATCGCCGCCGAGCCGGACATCAGCCGCGTGCCCGTGATGATCGACTCTTCGAAGTGGGAGGTCATCGAGGCGGGGCTCAAGTGCCTGCAGGGAAAACCCATCGTCAACTCCATCAGCCTGAAAGAGGGAGAGGAGGCCTTCATCGAGCAGGCGCAGCTCGTGAAGCGCTACGGCGCGGCCGTTTTGGTGATGGCCTTCGACGAGCAAGGCCAGGCGGAGAGCGTGGAGCGCAAGTTCGAGATTTGCGAACGCGCGTACGGGATTCTCACGCGCGAGGTGGGCTTCTCGCCAAACGACATCATCTTCGACCCCAACATCTTCGCCGTCGCCACCGGCATCGAGGAGCACAACGAATACGCCGCCGCCTATTTCGATGCCGTCGCGCGCATCAAGACCGAACTCCCCGGCGCGCTCGTGAGCGGGGGGGTGAGCAACGTCTCCTTCTCCTTCCGGGGCAACAACGGCGTGCGCGAGGCCATGCACTCGGCCTTTCTCTACCACGCCATCAAGAGCGGGATGGACATGGGCATCGTGAACGCGGGCCAGCTCGCGGTGTATCAGGAAATTTCCGGGGACCTTCTCGAAAGAATCGAGGACGTGCTCCTGAACCGCCGCGCGGACGCCACCGAACGCCTCTTGGAGGTGGCCGAGGGCGTGAAGGGCAGGGCGAAATCGCGGGCCGAGAACCTGGCCTGGCGCGAGCGGCCGGTGAACGAGCGTCTGTCCCACGCGCTGGTGGAGGGGATCACGCAATACATCGTGGAGGATACCGAAGAGGCCCGCCTCGCGGCGGCGCACCCCATCGAGGTCATCGAGGGCCCGCTCATGGACGGCATGAACGTCGTGGGCGAGCTTTTCGGCTCGGGCAAGATGTTCCTGCCCCAGGTGGTCAAGAGCGCGCGGGTGATGAAGACCGCCGTCGCCCACCTGGTCCCCTTCCTCGAGGCGGAAAAGGTCGAAGGCGAGGAGACCTCGAACGGAAAGGCGCTTCTCGCCACCGTGAAGGGCGACGTTCACGACATCGGCAAGAACATCGTGGGCGTCGTGCTCCAGTGCAACAACTACGAGGTCATCGACTTAGGGGTCATGACCCCTTGCGCGAAGATTTTACAGACCGCACGCGAGGAGGGGGTGGACATCATCGGACTGAGCGGCCTCATCACTCCCTCGCTCGATGAGATGGTGACCGTGGCGGGCGAGATGGAGCGTCTGGGTTTCGAGGTTCCCCTCCTGATCGGCGGGGCGACGACCTCGCGGGTGCACACCGCCGTCAAGATCGCGCCCGGCTACAGCGGGCCGACGGTCTACGTGGAGGACGCATCGAGGAGCGTGGGCGTGATGGGCAGCCTCATGAGCGATTCCATGCGCGAGGAATTTCTCGCCGCAAGGCGCGAGGAATATGAAGCCGTGCGCGAGCGCCACGAAGCGCGGCGCGCCCATGCGGAGTTCTGCTCTTTGGAGGAAGCGCGCGAGAACCGCCTGCGAATCGACTGGGCGGAAGCCGCGCCTCCCGTCCCGGGCGTTCAGGGGGTGCGGGCCTTCGAGGACTATCCGCTGGCGGACTTGAGGGACCGAATCGACTGGACGCCGTTTTTCCGGACCTGGGAGCTCAGCGGTTCCTACCCCGCGATACTCAAGGACCCGGTGGTGGGCGAGGCGGCGCAAAGCCTCTACCGCGACGCGCAGGAGATGCTCGAGCGCATCATCGAGCGCCGCTCGCTCAGGGCCAGGGCGGTCATGGGCCTGTTCCCGGCGAATTCTGCCGGTGATGACGTGGAAATTTACGCGGATTCAGAGAGAAGCGAGGTGATCGCCGTGGCCCGCTTCCTGCGCCAGCAGATGCGGAAATCCTCGAGCGGCCCGAACATGTGCCTCGCGGATTTTGTGGCTCCAAAAGAAAGCGGGGTGGCGGATCACATCGGCGCTTTCGTTGTGACGGCGGGCTTGGGGGTCGACGAGGCGGCGGGCGCGTATGAGCGTGCGAACGACGATTACGGCGCCATCATGATAAAGGCCCTCGCCGACAGGCTGGCCGAGGCGTTTGCCGAGCGCCTGCACGAGCGCGTGCGCAAGGAGTTCTGGGGATACGCTCACGATGAGGGCTTGGGCAACGAGGCCTTCATCAGGGAGAAATACCAGGGCATCCGTCCCGCGCCGGGCTATCCGGCGTGCCCGGATCATACCGAAAAGCAGACGCTCTTCGACCTCATCGACGCGGGAGGACGCGCGGGCGTGAAGCTCACGGAGAGCTTCGCCATGTGGCCCGCCGCCTCGGTGAGCGGCTGGTATTTCTCTCATCCCGAGGCGCGGTATTTCGGCGTGGGCAGGATCGGCCGGGATCAGGTGCGCGACTACGCCGCGCGAAAGGGTATGGAGCCCGCCTTCGTCGAGCGGTGGCTCGCATCTTCTTTGAACTACGAGGTCTCCCGCGCGAGGCGCGATGAGGAGAATACCACCGAAAGTGAAACGCCCGCCGGGCACCGCTCGCCCCTGACCCCTTGACTTTCTATTCGACATCGCGCATCACGCCCGGGCGGATGGCCGCGTAGGGATTTCCCCGTTGACGGCTTGTCCCTGTGCGACTAGATTGAGGGGCGCGGAATCCCGGCCCGGGGGCTCTCTGTGGGCGGTGGATTCGGAAGTGGTTTTCGAGTATAAGCCTTTGCTCGCAAAGGGGATGCGAGGGTGGCGGAACTGGTAGACGCGCTGGATTTAGGATCCAGTGCCTTCGGGCATGGGGGTTCGAGTCCCCCCCTTCGCACCAATGGCCGTGATTTTTCATATTTTTGGATTTGTGATTCTGGAGAGTGAGGCATGACCGGCACAGTGAGCGACATCGACGCCTGCACGAAGCGTCTCGAAGTCGCCGTCCCGCGGGCGGAGGTCGCCGACGAGATAGAGCGCGCCTACAGGCGGCTCTCGGGACGCGTGAAGATGAAGGGTTTCCGGAAGGGGAAAATCCCCCGCCGCGTACTCGAGCGCTACTACGGCGAGGAGGTGCAGGCGGAGGTCCTGAACCACGTGATATCGACTTCCTACCGCAGCCTGCTGGAGGACAGGGGCATGCGTCCGGTGGGCGAGCCGAACGTGACCGACATCAATATGGAGGACGACGCCCCGGAACTGACGTACAAGGCGACGGTGGAGGTCATCCCCCCCTTCGAGCTCGGCGAGTACAAGGGGCTGAAACTGAAGGTCCAACGCCAGACGGTGACGGACGAGATGGTCGATCAGCAGATCGAGGCGCTCCGGCAGCGGGCCGCCACCTTCGAGGACGTGGACAGGGAGGCCCGGGCGGGAGACTACGCTCTATTCGACATCGAGGCGTTCGACGACGGGGTGGCCGTGCCCGGCACCCGGGGGGAGAACCAGGCCCTCATGGTCGGGGGCGATGAGAGCGAAAAGGAGTTGAGCGACGCCCTCCTCGGCATGAGAAAAGGCGAGGAGAAAGATGTCGACATCGACGTTCCGGAGGGCGCCTCGCCGAACATCGCCGGCAAGAGCCTCCGGTTCCATCTCCACTTGAAGGAGGTGAAGGAAGCGCATCCGCCCGAGCTGGACGAGGAATTCGTCAAGTCCCTGGGCCGCGGCTACACGGGCACGGAGGACTTGCGGGCCGACGTCGTAAAAGAGATGGAGTCCATGGAGGATGTGAATGCGCGCGGCCACGGGATTTCGGAGTTGCTGAGCGCGCTCCTGGAGGCGCATCCCTTCGAGGTGCCTCCCACGCTGGTCAAGGGGGAGGCGGATGAGCAGATTCGCGAATACGAGCGCAGGCTGCGCCAGGAGAACCCCGACGTTCAGCTCTCCGAAGGCAAGATCGAGGAGTTGCGCGAGGAGGTGAGGCCCCGGGCCGAGGAGCGGGTGCGCCAGCTCATCATCGTGGAGCGCATCCGCGAGGCCGAGGAAATCGAGGCGAGCGCGGAGGAGGTCGAGGCGCAGCTCAGAGTCTCGGCGGCGCGCTACGGCATGACGCCCGAGAAACTTCGCGAGCGGATGATGGCGACCGGGGCGATGGCTTCGCTCGTCTCGAACATCAACTACAACAAGACGGTGAGTTGGCTTTACGATCAGGCCGACGTGGAATTCGACGTTCACGATGCTGCCGGGCATGAAGCGCTTTCCCGCGACTCGGATGAGGACGAGGGAGAGGAGCGCTCATCCGGCGGCGATTCGAAAGAGGATGGATAAAAAGTGGCACTCGTACCCATGGTGGTGGAACAGACGAACAGAGGCGAGCGGGCGTACGACATCTACAGCCGCCTGCTCAAGGAGAGGATCATCTTTCTGGGCACGGCGATAGACGACACCATCGCGAACCTGGTGACGGCACAGCTTCTTTTCCTGGAGGCGGAAGAACCCGACCGTGACATCGCCATGTACGTGAACAGCCCGGGCGGCACCGTCACGGCGGGTCTGGCCATTTACGACACGATGCAGTACATCAAGCCCGACGTGTCGACCATCTGCATCGGCCAGGCGGCGAGCATGGGCGCGCTCTTGCTGACGGCGGGAGCGAAGGGCAAGCGCTACGCCCTGCCCAACTCGCGCATCCTGATCCATCAACCCCTGGGCGGCGTGCAGGGGCAGGCGAGCGACATCGACATCCAGGCGCGCGAGATCCTCCGCATGCGCGAGGAACTCAACGAGATTCTCTCGCGACATTCCGGCCAGCCGATCAAGCGGATTGAAAAAGACACCGATCGTGATAATTTCATGACGGCCGAGCAGGCGAGGGACTACGGCCTGCTCGACGACGTGATCGTCGCGCGCACGGATTCATCGAACCGCATTTCGGGCGACGGGATGGATGACGGTAACATCCAGGAGAACAACGGCTCCTAGCCAGCCGGGGCCGGTTTTGTTTCCAGAAGCGCTCTTCTCCGAGGGGGAATGATCGATGGCGAGGCGAGCCTCAGACAAAAAAGACGCTCTTCGTTGCTCGTTCTGCGGAAAAAGCCAGGAGGAGGTGAAGAAGCTCATCGCGGGTCCGCACGTGTATATTTGCGATGAGTGTGTGGAGTTGTGCCAGGAAATCATGATGGAGGAGTGGAACGAGGAGCAGAAGAACAAGGCGAAATCCCTCCTCAAGCCCACCGAGATCAAGGCCATCCTCGATGAGCACATCGTCGGCCAGGAGAAGGCGAAAAAATCACTTTCCGTCGCCGTCTACAACCACTACCGGCGCGTGGAAGCGCAAATCGACCTGCACGACGTGGAGTTGCAGAAGAGCAACATCCTGCTCATCGGCCCCACCGGCTCGGGCAAGACGCTCATGGCCCAGACCCTCGCGCGCCTGCTCGACGTGCCTTTCGCCATCGTCGACGCCACCACGCTCACCGAGGCCGGCTACGTGGGCGAGGACGTGGAGAACATCATTCTCAAGCTCTTGCAATCGGCCGATTTCGACGTGGCGAAAGCCGAGCGCGGCATCATCTACATCGACGAGGTCGACAAGATCAGCCGAAAGAGCGAGAACCCCTCCATCACCCGGGACGTTTCCGGCGAGGGCGTGCAGCAGGCCCTGCTCAAGATCATCGAGGGCACGGTGGCCAACGTGCCGCCCCAGGGCGGGCGCAAGCACCCCCACCAGGAGTTCCTGCGCGTCGACACCGCGAACATCCTCTTCATCGGCGGCGGGGCGTTCGTGGGCCTCGACGACCTCATCAAGAAAAGAGTCGGCCAGATGGGGATGGGTTTCGAGGCCAGCCTCAAGAGCGAGAAGGATGATTCGCTGAGCGCACTGCTTGCCCAGGTGACGCCTGAGGATTTGCTGAAATACGGTCTGATCCCCGAGTTCGTGGGCCGTTTGCCGGTCGTGGCCACGCTCGACGATCTGGATCAGGACGCGCTCGTGCGCATTCTGAGCGAACCGAAAAACGCGCTCGTCAAGCAATACCGCAAGCTGGTGGAGTTCGAGAACGTCACCCTGCAATTCACGGAGGGCGCCCTCGTCGCCATCGCCGAAAAGGCGCTCGAGCTCAACACGGGCGCGCGCGGGCTCCGCTCCATCATCGAGGATCTGATGCTCGATACAATGTACGAGCTGCCGGGCATGGTCGGCGTCAAGGAAATCATCATCAACGAGAACGTGGTGGCCCGGAAAGAAAGTCCGTTGCTGGTCTATGAAAAAGCGAGTTGAGCCATCTTCCGCACCTTTTCTTCATCCGGTGTGCGTTTCGTGAGTCTCGGGCCGCATGGTTCCCCTCGCGCGGTTTCGGGGGAGTCCGCGCACCGGCGGGATAAGTTGGTTTTTTCCATGAGGGGCGTTATTTTTCATCGATGTGGGGAAAGCGCGCGTTGACAATGCGCGGGTTGCTTTCCTATCATTTCGCTATACCGGATATGCCGGATGAAGGCGCGTAGCTCAGGGGGAGAGCGCTTGCTTGACACGCAAGAGGTCGGCGGTTCAAAACCGCCCGCGCCTACCATAACGGAATTGACGATGAGGCGAATCGCCGCCGCATCGCGAGGATAGTGATTCGAGGAACTTCAGAGGAGATTGCGGCGCCAGCCAACGCCCGTTTATGTCTCAGCAAACCAAGCAAAAAGACTTTCCCAAAGACGCCATTGCGCTGAAGATTGGCGGCGAGTCCGTTGATTTGAGTCGCGACATTCCCGACGACGCCGAGCCGGAGTTCATCCTCCTCGATTCCGAGGAGGGCCTGGAGATTCTGCGCCACAGCACGGCGCACCTCATGGCCCAGGCGGTGCAGGAGCTCTTCCCTGGCGCGCAGCTCACCATCGGCCCTCCGATCGAAAACGGGTTTTATTACGACATCGACGTCGACGTCACCTTCACGCCCGAGGATTTGAAGAAGATCGAGGCGAGAATGAAAAAGCTCGCCAAGAAGAAATACGCCATCGAGCGCGAGGACATCTCACGCGCGGACGCGCTGTCCCTTTTCAGGGAAAGGGGCGAGAGCTACAAGATAGAGATGATCCACGACCTGCCCGAGGACGAGGCCCTTTCGATCTACAGCCAGGGCGATTTCGTGGACCTGTGCCGGGGGCCGCACGTGCCCGGCACGGGCTGGCTGCGCAACTTCAAGCTCCTGAGCGTGGCGGGCGCCTACTGGCGCGGCGACGAGAAGAACAAGATGCTTCAGCGCATATACGGCACCGCCTTTGCGACGAAGCAGGACCTGACCGATCATCTGCAGAAACTCGAAGACGCCAGAAAGAGAGACCACCGCGTCATCGGCAAGCAGCTCGGCATCTTCCTGGTCGATGAGGATGCAGGCGGCGGGCTGATTTACTGGCAGCCCCGGGGGACGACGGTCAAAAAGGTGATCGAGCGCTTCTGGGAGGATGAGCACGTCAAGCGCGGCTACCAGCTCGTCTCCATCCCCCACATCACGCGCGACGTGCTCTTCAAGACTTCCGGACATTATGATTTCTACCGGGAAAACATGTATGTCCTGAACATCGACGAGGATGAATACGTCCTGAAACCGATGAACTGCCCGGGCCACATCCTCATCTACCAGCAGAAGATACACAGCTACCGCGATCTGCCCTACCGCCTCGCGGAACTGGGCACGGTCTACCGCTATGAGCGAAGCGGCGCGCTGCACGGAATGCTCCGGGTGCGGGGCTTCACCCAGGACGACGCCCACATCTTCTGCACGCCGGAGCAGGCCGAAGACGAGGTGCTGGGCGTCATCGATCTGGCGCACTTCATGCTGAAGACGTTCGGCTACGAGGATTTCGAGACCGAACTCTCGGTGCACGATGCTTCCGATTTCAGCAAGTACGCCGGCGTGATCGAGGACTGGGAGGCGGCCGAGGAGGCGCTCACCCGCGCGCTCGAGAAGCGGGGCATCCCCTATAAGCGCATCGAGGGCGAGGCGGCGTTCTACGGGCCGAAAATCGACATCAAGATGCGCGACGCCCTGGGCCGCGGCTGGCAGGGGCCGACCATCCAGTTCGACTTCAACCTGCCCAAGCGTTTCGACCTGAACTACGTCGGCGCGGACGGCGCGCGCCACAAGGTCATCATGATTCACCGAACCGTCATGGGTTCGATGGAACGTTTCGTGGGCGGGCTGATCGAGCACTACGCGGGCGCGTTTCCCGCATGGCTCGCGCCCGAGCAGGCGCGCATCATGACGATCACCGACGATCACATCCCCTACGGCCGCGAGGTGGAGAGCAAGCTGCTCGCCGCCGGTTTCCGGGCGGAGGGGGATTTCCGAAACGAGAAGATTGGGTATAAAATAAGGGAAGCCCAGCGAGACAAGATACCGTATATGCTCATCCTCGGCGCGCGCGAGGCGGAAACGGGAGAAGTTTCCCTGAGGCTTCGCGAACAAGGCGACGTGGGGTCCATCTCATTGGAGGAACTTATGGAGAGAATGCGAAGCGACATCGAGAACAAATCACTCACCTCGGGAGCGGTCTGATATGGCGTCGCGCTTCAGAGGGCGGGATATTCACCCGACAGCCACAGGCCCCAGAGCCAACCGGGACATCCGCGTTCCGATGGTGCGGGTCATCGACGAAGATGGACAGCAGCTCGGCGTTCTTCCCGTGGAGGAGGCGGTGGAGGCGGCCGAGGACAGGGATCTGGACCTTGTCGAGGTATCCCCCAACGCGGACCCGCCCGTGTGCAAGATCATGGACCTGGGCCGCTACAAATACACGCAGCAGAAAAAGGCGCAGGAAGCCAAGAAGAAACAGCGCGTGGTGGAGGTGAAGGAAGTCAAGCTTCGCATCAAGATTGAAGAGCATGACTACGCGATCAAGCGAAGACACGCGGAGCGGTTCTTGAACGACGGGAACAAGGCGAAGGTCACCATCATGTTCCGCGGACGCGAGGTGACGCACCCCGACCTGGGGCGGAAACTGCTGGAGCGCATGGCGAACGAACTCATCGAGATCGGAACGGTGGAGCAGTTCCCCAACCTCGAAGGCCGCAACATGACGATGGTTCTCGCGCCGAAATCGACAAAACCGCCCAAAAAGGATACAACGCCGCGCAAGAAATCGGGCAGGAGGACGGAAGACGTCTCGATGGACGACGGAAAACTGACGGCTCCTCTCGCGGAGGCGCTCAAGGATGCGGACATTCCAATCAGCCCGGACGGCGGGGCGGATGACGGGAAACCCGAAGGAGAAGTGAAAGAAGATGCCTAAGATGAAGACGAACCGCGGAGCGGCCAAGCGTTTCAAGATAACGGCCACAGGCAAGGTGAAGCGGAACCGTTCCCATCACCGTCATATACTGACCAAGAAGACGACGAAAAGAAAAAGAGAACTCCGTCACAGCATCATCGCGAATCCCACGGACGCGAAGATGATCAAGCGGCTGATACCTTATATGTAGTTTTTCGCCGAAATGATAATGGTTTTGCTCAGGGCGGGTTGTTGAGGCCGCGCCGTCATTACGCTGGCGAGAGGAAGAGATGGGCAATCCGGTGGGCGAGCTGAATGACTTTATCAAGTCGATCCTGGGCGGCATCGGGTCATATGTTGGCGAATATCCCTACGCTGCAGGCGCAGTCCTTTTTCTGGCTATAATTCTCAGACGCACCTTCAGGCGCGCCCGGAAGTAACGCGACCTTTTTTCAGGCGCCTCGGGCTTGCGGTCATCCGCCCGTGCGGGTATATTCCCCCGGTTGGTCGCGAGATTTTGTGGTCATTCGAGGCGGCCTCCGAGGGAATGGAAGAAAATCATCGATTGAGGGAGTAACCGAATCATGCCGCGTTCGAGAGGAAATCCGGCTGCCAGGGAACGACATCGCAGGCTGCTCAAGGAAGCAAAGGGCTATCGCGGCGCGCGCTCGAAGAGGTTCCGCTCCGCCCGGGAGTCCGTGTTTCGCGCCCGCGCCTATGCTTATCGCGACCGCCGGGTGCGCAAGCGCGAGTTCAGGCGGCTTTGGAACGTTCGCATCAATGCGGCGGCCCGTCTGCATGGCCTCAATTACAGCCGCTTCATCTGGGGGCTGGGCCAGGCGGGAGTGGAAGTGAACCGCAAGATTCTGGCCGAATTGGCGATTGAGGACCCCCAGGCTTTCGGCAAACTCGTGGAAATCGCCAAGGCGCAGGCCGCCTAGAGCCGGGCGAGAAAAGGTGCTTCAGGCTCCACCCTGCCGGGTGGGGCCTTTTTTATGCGGTCCCGGAAGAATGAGGATTGAGGTACGGGCATGAGCGAAGAACTGCTTGTCGGCATTATCCGCGAATCCTCCGGCGCGTTGTCAGACGCCTGGGCCGCGCGCGATGCGGGTGCGGCCGAGGGAGTGCGCATCCGCTACCTGGGCCGTAAGGGCGGTGAGCTCAACGAGGTGATGCGGGGACTCAAGGATTTGTCCGCCGACGAGAAGCGCATCGTCGGCCCGCTGGCCAACTCTGTTCGCGTCTACATCGAGGCGAGCGTTTCGGCCATCAAGGAAGATGACAGGGAGAAGATAATCGAAGCGCACCGCGCCCTCGGCGAGCGCCTGAGAGGCAGGGAAGGGGGCGGTGCGTTGAGCGAGGTTATCGGGCAAAGGGAAAATGAGATTCTCGGCGCCGGGGATGTCGCCGACGCATCGCGCTCGCGGCTCGACCTCACGATTCCCGGACGCGCGCCGCACATCGGCCATGAGCATCCGTTGGTGCAGACGATGGAGGATTTGATCGAGGTGCTCACGCGCCTGGGCTATTCCGTGGCCGAAGGCCCCGAGGCGGAACTCGATTACTATAATTTCGAGGCCCTGAACATCCCCAAGGACCATCCGGCGCGCGACATGCAGGATACGTTTTACCTGACCGGCGACGCTCTTTTGCGCACGCACACCTCGCCCGTGCAGATCCGGGTGATGGAAAGCCAGGCCCCGCCTGTGAAGGTCATCGCCCCCGGCAAGGTGTTCCGCTGCGACGCCGACGTCACCCACTCGCCCATGTTCCACCAGATCGAGGGCTTGTATGTGGACGAGGGCGTGACGTTCGCCGATCTCAAGGGAACGCTCGAGGCCTTCGTGCGCGAAATCTTCGGGCCCGAGTACCGCGTGCGGCTCAGGCCCAGCTTCTTCCCGTTCACGGAGCCGAGCGTCGAGGTGGATATCGCCAGCGATTACGTGGCGGGCGGGGAGTGGATGGAGGTTTTGGGCGCAGGCATGGTGGACCCGGCGGTCTTCGAGGCGGTGGGGTACGACCCCGAGCGATGGACCGGGTTCGCCTGGGGCCTGGGCGTGGAGCGAATCACCATGCTGCGCTACGGCATCAGCGACATCCGTCTTTTCTTTGAAAACGATTTGAGAATGCTGCGGCAATTCTGATTTTTGGAATCGAACGCGCAATGAGGAACCCCGATGCGGATTAGCCTGGAGTGGCTCGCCGATTTTATCGACCTGGATTTGGAAGACGCCGGACTGCCCGAAAGCCTGGCGAACGGGCTTCTGCTCGCCGGTCTGGAAGTCGAGGCCCTCGAGCGGCCCGATGCGTCGTTCGACGGGCTGGTGGTGGCCGAAGTCTTATCCGTGGATCCCCATCCCAATGCGGACAGGCTCAAACTCTGCCGCGTGGCCGATGGCGCGGGAGAGCGCTCCGTGGTGTGCGGCGCGCCCAACGTCGCGGCGGGCCGGCGCGTCGTCCTGGCAAAGCCCGGCGTCCGGATGCCGGGGGGGATGAAGGTCGAAGTCGCGCACATTCGCGGTGAACAGAGCGAGGGGATGATCTGCTCGGAGCGCGAGCTCGGCCTGGGCACGGATCATAGCGGCATCATGGTTCTCGGAGATGCGACCGCCATCGGGAGCGATGCGGCGGATCTTCTGGGGCTGAACGATGTGATTTTCGACATCTCGATTACGCCGAACCGCGCGGATTGCCTCTCTGTCATGGGCGTGGCGCGCGAGGCGGCGGCCCTTTTGGGAATCCCGCTGCGAACCCCTGAGATTTCCATCCAGGAGGATGAGAGCGTTGCCGCGGCTTCGGTCTGCGCAGTGGAGATCCGGGATCCGGACAAGTGTCCGCGCTACGCCGCCCGCATCATCCAGGGCGTGGAGATCGGCCCGTCGCCCGGATGGATGGCGCGTCGCTTGAGAGCGGCCGGTATGCGGCCGATCAACAACGTGGTCGACGCGACGAACTATGTGATGCTCTCCCTCGGCCAGCCGCTCCACGCGTTCGACTTACACCGCCTCGCCGAGCAGAAGATCATCGTGAGAAGGTGGACCGGGAGCGATGGCCCCTTCACCACGCTCGACGGCCAGGGGCGCGAAATGGACGATGAGGACCTCATGATTTGCGACGGTGAAAAACCCGTCGCCATCGGCGGCGTGATGGGGGGTCTCTTCTCCGAGGTGAGCGACGACACCCGCGACATCCTGCTGGAGAGCGCCTATTTCACGCCCCAGACCATCCGCCGCACCCGCAGGCGTCTGGGCATGTCGACAGAGGCGTCTTATCGCTTCGAGCGGGGGGTGGACCCCTCGGGCACCGTGCGCGCGGCGGATCTGGCCGCCGAACTCATCCGCCAGACGGCGGGCGGCGTTATCGCCAAGGGGGCCGTGGATGCGCATCCGGCACCTATCGCGCCGAAACAAGTGCCGATTCGGGTGGCGCGCGCATCGAGCCTGCTCGGCGTATCCCTGGGCGCCCCCCGGGTGAGGGAGAGCCTTGAGTCCCTGGGACTCCTCGTGAGTGAAAAGGAAGACGGCGTCTTCAGCGTCGAGGTCCCCACCTTCCGGCCCGACATCGAACGCGAAGTCGACCTCATCGAGGAGGTGGGCAGAAGGGTGGGCTACGAGAACATTCCCGCCACTCTTCCGGCTTCGGAAAGCCCCGCCGCAAGGCCGACGCGCACCCGCTCCCTGGAGCTTCAGGCGCGCCGGATCATGGTGGCCGGCGGATTCAGCGAGGCGCTCAACTACAGCTTCGTCAGCAGAGAGGCCCTGAGGAGCATGGGGTGGCGCGAAGATCAGATGGTGGCGCTGCGCAATCCCCTGAGCGGCGAGATGGACGTACTTAGAACCACGCTGTTCGCCGGTTTGCTGGCGAACGTGGCGCACAACCTGAGCCGGGGGGTGCATGCGATTCGCCTGTTCGAGTTGGGGCGCTCGTTCCATCCCGCAAATGGAGAAGCGTTGCCGGATCAGGTGTTGCGCATGGCCGGCGTTGTCGTGGGGAACGCGACAGCCGGGGATAGTGTATCGCTGCCGGAGGCTCTGTCTGAACTCAAAGGGGTGCTCGAGCGCTTCCTGGAATCCTCGGGACTGGAGAATCTCCGGTTCGAGCCGGTCGACGCGGGCACGGGTTGGGAGTCCTCGGCGGTTTCCAGGATTCTCGCCGCCGGCGTGACGCTCGGAAACATCGGGTTGGTGTCGCCCGAGGCGTTGGGTTTCTGGGACATCGAGACGGACGTGTCCGCTTTCGAGATCAGCCTCGCCGCATTGGCCGAAATCGACCCGGCGCCACTTCGCCTGACGCCCTTGCCGAGGTATCCCGCCTCGCTTCGCGATCTGGCGGTGGTGGTGGATGCAGTGCGGACGAACGGGGAGATCGAGGAGATCATCCATCAAGCGGGTGGTGACTGGCTGGAGTCGGTGAATTTGTTCGACGTCTATCAGGATGCCGCCTTGAAGGCCTCGGGCGAGAAGAGCCTGGCGTATTCGCTGGTATTCCGTCACCCCGAGGCGACGCTCACGGACGAGCAGGTCAGCGAGGCGTTCGATGGAATCATAGGGGCCCTGGGCGCGCGTCTGGGCGCGAGACTTCGCTCGTGATGGTTTCCTTGACACCGCTTTTTTCCGACCCTAGAATCATTTCCATGCGTTGTGGAAGTCATTTTCTTGCCTTGCGCCCGTGGAAAGAGTGTCCGAATGGTCATTGATAAATTAAACGCGCTCGAAGCCGCGCTCGCGAATCTTTTGGAGGAACGCAACGCCCTGAGACGCTCTCGGGCGGAGTTGGAATCGCAACTCCAGAGGCTGAGGGAAGAGGCCCGCGTCGATTCCGAGTCCGTACGCGCCCAGGCCGACGATTTGGCGAAGTGCCAGGCGGAAAACGCGCAGCTGCAAAAAGAGCAGGCCGAAATTCGGGAACGCGTGGAGAAGATTCTGGCGCACATCGAGTAGTTCGTCACAAGCATGCAGTACGAGGGCATAAGGAGACAGCTTATGGCCGGGGGGAATAAACTGATGGTGGAGATATTTGGTCATTCCTTGAACCTGAAAAGTTCGGCCAACGCCGAATATACCTTGGAGCTCGCCGAATACGTTGATTCTGAAATTCGCAAGGTCTCGCGCCAGTCGAACGATCCGATCAAGGTTGTTCTGCTGGCGTCGATGAACATCGCCAACGAGTTGTTCGAGGAGAGAGAAGCGAAAGAAAAAAGCGAGGAAGCCCTCTCGCAACGCGCTGATTCTCTGTTGGAAATGGTGAAAAGATCGGCCTGAACTCAAGTTTCTCTCCACGCAGTAGCTTTTCCCTGTATTCATCCTCTGGTTTTAGTGTCATAATGCTTTTTTGTCTTGACCCTGCCGTGTTCGTGATGGGGCAAAGCATTTTGACCCAGTACGAATGTAGCGGGAGTCCTGCCCCACGGTGGTGAGCTATTCCTCTCGGGGAGTTCGGCCTAAAGCCGCGGATATGGACGCCCACCTGGCGAAAGCTGGGTTCAAAGCGAACTTCACACGGCACAGGGCGGGGTCATTACTGATATGTACCTCGGGTCTGTGGCACGTTTCCGCTCCTGATCGAAGGACCCGGGTATGGCGTTGAAAGAGTATTCATGGCCGAATCATACATGGAGAAGCAAGACGTTCGGCTGAAGATGAAGGAGATGAGAGAGCAACTCCCCCCTGCCGAGGCCGGCGCCTTGAGCCGGCGAGCGGGACGGCGCCTGGATTCTTTTCTGGTTTTCATGGGCGCGCTCAGGGTGGGAATATATGCAGCGGTTCGCGGCGAGATGGACTTCTCGTCGCTCTGGAGTGAAAGCAGCGATGCGAAAAGAACATATTGTTTCCCCAGAGTGGGGAAAGATGTTTTGCATTTCTGTCCGGTGAATCATCCCGAGGCGGAACTTCAGCCGGGCGCGCTTCGAATTCCGGAACCTGTTCGCGATATTCCCCCCCTGGATGTGAATGAGTTGGATGTGGTCGTTACTCCCGGCCTCGCATTCGATCTGTATGGCGGCAGGCTGGGAATCGGCGGGGGATACTACGATCGTACGTTTCAGGCTCGCCGCGGCGGCCTGCATGGGCCCGGACCTTTGCTGGTGGGTGCCGGTTATGCGTTTCAGTTACTCGCCGGTGAGTCCTGGAAGCGGGATGAGTGGGATGTCGGTGTTGATTGGGTGATAACCGATCGGGAGGCGCTTCGATGCCTCCCACGTGAATATATGCCCCAGGAGGCGGATGAATATGGATAACGTGGTTTTGTTGCAGACAGTCGTAGTTGCCGTCGTCGTCGTGTGCGTGGCGGTGTTGTTCATCATGCGGGCGACGAAGCGCCGTTATGAAGAGATGATGTCTCGCCTGGAGGCGGATGCCGACAAGCGGGTTCAGCAGATCAACGAGAGTGCGGCCAAGGAACTCTCGCAGAAGATCCAGGAATCCCAGGTGGCGCACAAGGCGGAGTTGCTTCAGGAACGAGAGCGCATCGAGCGGGAGAACAAATCCCGCGTGGAGGAGTTGCAAAAGTTTGAGCAAAGGGTGAATCAGCGCGAAGAGATGCTGGACAGGCGCCGCGAGAGCCTCGACGGCAAAGAAGCGGCCGTTGAGCGCCGCGATGTCGAATTGGGTGAAAAAGAACAGGAGTTGAAGCGCGAGCAGGCGCGCTACAAGCAGTTGCAGGAAGAGGAAATCAGAAAGCTCGAGGAAATTTCCGGCCTCAGCGTCGAGAGCGCCAAGAAAGAGCTTCAGGATCGCTTCATGGAGGAGGCGAAACAGGATATCGCCGCCGAAGTGCAGCGTCTCGAGCGCCGGGCGAGGAGTACCGTGGATGCCGAGGCGAAACAGGCGCTCGCTCTCGCCGTAGAGCGCTTCTCGTCCGAACATGTGGCGGAAAACCTGGTGAGCGTGGTGGATTTGCCGACCGATGAGATGAAAGGCCGCATCATCGGCCGCGAGGGCAGGAACATCCGGGCCCTCGAGATGGCGACCGGCGTGGACGTGATCATCGACGATACGCCCGAGGCCGTCGTCGTCTCGGGCTTCGACAAGGTCCGCCGCGAGACAGCGCGCCAGGCGCTCGAAGCGCTCGTCCAGGACGGGAGAATCCACCCGGGCAGAATCGAGGACATCGTCAACAAAACGAAAAAAGACATCGATTCGCAAATACGCCAGGCGGGTGAGGAAGCCGTGATGGAACTGGGCGTGGGCGACGTGCATCCCGAACTCGTGAACATGCTGGGGCGGCTCAAGTACCGCACGAGCTACAGCCAGAACGCGCTCATGCACTCCAAAGAGGTGGCCTATCTCGCGGGAATGCTGGCGGATGAGTTGCGTATCGACCCCACGATGGCGAAGCGCGCCGGCTTGTTTCACGACATCGGCAAGGCGGCGACGCACGAGGTCGAGGGTTCGCACGTCCAGATAGGCTACGACATCGCCAAGCGCTACAACGAGCCGTCCGAGGTCTTGAACGCCATCGTCTCCCACCATGAGGACGAGGAGGCGGATTGCATCGAATCCGTCCTGGTGAAGGCGGCCGATACCCTGTCCGCCGCCCGGCCGGGCGCGAGGCGCGAGATGGTGGAAAGCTACATCAAGCGCCTGGAGGCGCTGGAGAAGATCGCCGAATCGTTCAACGGCGTGGAGAAGTGCTTCGCCATTCAGGCGGGCCGGGAGATTCGCGTGTCGGTCCTGCCCGATGAGGTCACCGACTCGCAGGCCACCTTCCTGGCGCGCGACATCGCCAAGAGGATCGAGAGCGAACGCACGTATCCGGGCGAAATCCTCGTCACCGTCATTCGCGAAACCCGCCACGTAGCCACTGCGCGCTGAGGTTGCCTTGAGGCTGCTGTTCGTCGGAGACATCACGGGAAAAGTGGGCCGCCGGATGGCTTGCGCCCACCTCGGCCCGCTCAGGGAAAAGCACCGGGTGGACGTATGCGTCATCAACGGGGAGAACGCGGCCGGCGGCTTCGGGATCAACAACGCGCACGTCGACGAGTTGCTCGATGCGGGCGCGGACGTCATCACCTCGGGGAATCACATCTGGAACCGCAAGGAAACGGCCGATTTCATCTTGCGCGAACCCCGCCTGCTCAGGCCCGGGAACTACCCGCCCCGAACGCCGGGCAAGGGCGTCTTCGTGCTGGAATGCCAGGGAGGGCGCCTCGCCGTCTTGAACCTCATGGGCCGCGTCTTCATGCCGCCCATCGAATGTCCTTTCCGGGCAGCCGATGAACTCGTGAGGACAGTGGGCAATGAGGCCAACATGATCATGGTCGATTTTCACGCAGAGGCCACGAGCGAGAAGGTGGCGATGGGTTGGCATCTCGACGGTCGCGTGAGCGCTGTTTTCGGAACGCATACCCACATTCAAACGGCGGACGAGCGGGTGCTGCCCAAAGGCACGGCCTTTATTACGGACGTCGGCATGACGGGGCCTCGCGATTCCATCATCGGCATGAAGACGGAAATCGTTCTGGATAAATTTCTGTCCGGGCTTCCCCGCCGCTTCGAGGTGGCCGGAGGCGAGGGGCAGCTCAACGGCGCGCTCGTCGAGATAGCCCCGGATACCGGGAAGGCGCTCTCCATCGAGCGCGTCCAGGTGCTCGAGGGATAGCGCCGGAGCGCACGTCTGCCTAGGCGTTTTCCCGATAAAGACTTCAGTGCCCGTTTCTGTGGGTGGACTTGTCGTAATCGGTGAGGGCGAGTTCTGAGGGCTTGTCCTCTTTGAGAAACGCGAGCAGTCGCTTCAGGCGCCATATGATGGAGCGGGAGCCCAGGAAGGACTGTTTTTCCCGAAGCGGCAGCCTGAGAACCTCGGCGACGGCGAAAGAGAGTTGGAAGGGGTTTTCCAGCAATTCCCCGGGCAGATTCAGGGGCGCCGATTCGCTTTTTTCAAGAGCGTTCCATACCATTCGGCACAATTCCGTGGGGTCGTCCCCTTCCTCGTCATGAAAATCGCTCACCTCACCCTCGAAATAGGGTCGGTTGTCATAGATGCGGAAGACCTCGAAGCGTTGTTCGCCCAGGGTCAGAATGTTCATCCTGCCGTCGGGAAATTTTTCGAGCACCTGGGTGACGCGGGCCACGCATCCGATCTTATGGATACCGTTTTTTCCCACCAGAACGACCCCGAAGGGCGCATCGTCCTCGATGCACTCGCCGATCATGATCTTGTAGCGTTCCTCGAAAATATGCAGGGGCAGTCGCTGGCCCGGCAGGAGAACTACTTGGAGCGGAAACAGGGGCAGGCGATAGGTAGTCATGGGAAAATTGTAACTTGAATCGGCCCGATTTTGAAATTCTCCAGAAATTCCCGGAGGCGGAATGCCCGTATTGTTCCGGCGCAGCGCATACCGCTCTCTGGAAGGGCCTCGAAATCCGCTCAAGCTGGCCTGATAGCGCGCGAATATGGTATTTTATTTTTCTTTGAGGCAAGGGCGGCATTCGATTTTCTGTTTTAGTGGAGGTTTCCCGCGATGAGCGAGCCGAGCATCGCCACGGCCCAAAGGGCCTGGAGCGAACCTGCGGAGGAGGGGGGCATGGCCACCCTCTCGGGTATCGCTCTGCCGGCGTTTTTCGGCCCGGGCGAAGTCGACTCAAAAACCCTCGACGAGAAGCCGGGAGCGCATCCCTACACGCGCGGCATTTACGAGAACATGTACAGGGGCAGGCTCTGGACGATGCGCCAATACGCCGGTTTCGGCAGCGCGCGGGAGAGCAACCACCGCTACCGCTATCTTCTCGATCACGGGCAGATGGGGATTTCCGTGGCGTTCGACCTGCCCACCCAGATTGGCTACGACCCGGATCATCCCCTGGTCTACGGCGAAGTAGGCCGCGTGGGAGTGTCCATCGCCTCCATCGAGGACATGGAGGTTCTGCTCGAAGACATTCCGCTGGACAAGATTTCCACGTCGATGACCATCAACGCCACGGCGCCCATTCTGCTGGCTCTCTACGTCGCGGTGGCCGAGAAGCACGGCATTCCCTCCGAAGCGCTCCGTGGAACCGTCCAGAACGACATCTTGAAGGAATATATTTCGCGCGGCACCTACATTTATCCGCCCGAGGCGAGCCTGCGCCTCATTACCGACACCATGGAGTTCTGCAAGGACAAGGTTCCGAAGTGGAACGCCATATCGATCAGCGGTTACCACATCCGCGAGGCGGGCTCGACCGCCGTTCAGGAGGTTGCCTTCACGCTCGCGAACGCCATCACCTATGTGGAGGCCGCGGTGGCCGCAGGCCTGAACGTGGATGAGCTCGCTTCACAGATATCTTTTTTCTTCAACGTCCACAATCATTTTCTGGAGGAGATCGCAAAGTTCCGTGCCGCGCGCAGGCTCTGGGCGCGGATCATGCGCGAGCGCTTCGGGGCGCGTTCGGAGAAGGCCTGCATGCTGCGGTTTCACTCCCAGACCGCGGGCAGTGCGCTGACGGCGCAGCAGCCGAAAAACAACGTCGTGCGCGTCGCGCTTCAGGCGATGGCCGCCGTGCTGGGGGGTACGCAGTCGCTTCACACGAATTCGATGGACGAGGCCCTCTCCCTGCCCACGGAGGATGCCGCGAGGCTCGCGCTCAGAACCCAGCAGATACTCGCCGAGGAATCGAACGTGCCGAACGTGGCGGACCCGTGTGGGGGAGCGTACGCCATCGAGGCGCTGACGTCCGAGATTGTCTCCCGGGCGGAGGAAATCATTCAGCAAATCGACGGTTCCGGCGGCATGCTCCGCGCCATCGAAACGGGGTGGGTGCAGCATCAGATTCAAGACAGCGCCTATGCTTATCAGCGCCTCGTCGATGAGGGGGACATGGTCGTCGTCGGCGTGAACCGGTTTGAACAGGAAGAAGAATCGCGCATCTCGACGCTCCAGATTCGCCCGGAAGTCGAGGGAGAGCAAAAAGAGCGCGTCGCCTCGCTGAGGATACGGCGCCACGCCGATCGTACGAGCGAGGCCCTCGACGCCTTGAGTCACGCGGCCAGGAGTGATGACAATCTTCTGCCCTACATCCTCAGGGCGGTGAAGGCCGAGGCCACGGTCGGGGAAATCGCGGACACCATGCGCGAGGTATTCGGCCTGTATCAGCAAGACGTCGCCATCTGAAGCGTGATGGCATATTCTCCCCCCAGAGATCTGCAGATCAAAGAGCGGCATTTGGAGAAATCAGCATATGAAGGGCAATGAGGTCCGCCAACAGTTTCTCGAATTCTTCGCCGACGAGGCGCACAGGATCGTTCGCAGTTCGGCGCTGGTCCCCATGAACGACCCCACCTTGTTGTTCACCAACGCCGGCATGGTCCAGTTCAAGGACGTGTTCACGGGACTGGAGAAGCGCGACTACAACCGTGCGGTGAGTTCCCAGAAATGCCTGCGGGTGAGCGGCAAGCACAACGACCTCGAAAACGTCGGCCGAACGGCCCGGCACCACACGTTCTTCGAGATGCTGGGCAATTTCTCGTTCGGCCAGTATTTCAAGGAAAAGGCGATCGAGTTCGGCTGGGAATTTCTGGTGAACCGCGTGGGCCTCGACGGAGACCGCATGTGGATCACCGTCTTCCGGGAGGACGACGAGGCGGCGGAGCTCTGGGAGCGGCTCGTCGGCGTGCCGCCCGAGCGCATCGTCCGCATGGATGAGAAGGACAACTTCTGGGCGATGGGGGACACCGGGCCCTGCGGCCCATGTTCGGAACTCATTTATGATCAGGGAGATCACATCGTCGGCGCGCCGCCGGGCAGCGGGCACGAGGATGAGGACGGGGATCGCTACCTCGAACTCTGGAACCTCGTGTTCATGCAGTTCAACCGGGAGGCTTCGGGCAAGATGGACCCGCTGCCCAAGCCCTCCGTCGATACGGGTATGGGTCTGGAGCGCCTTGCGGCGGTGGTGCAGAAAGAGGACAGCAATTATCACACCGACCTCTTGATGCCGCTCATTCATTCGGTCGAGGAGCGTTGCGGCAGGGAATACACCGGCGGTGACGCGCCGAACGACGTTTCGTTCCGTGTCATTGCGGACCACGTTCGCGCGGTGAGCTTTCTGGTGGCCGACGGTGTTTTGCCGAGCAACGAGGGCCGTGGCTACGTGTTGAGGCGCGTGGCGAGGCGGGCCTTGCGGCACGGCAGGATGCTGGGCATCGAGGGGCCGTTCCTGCATCAGACGGCGGGCGTGGTGGCCGACATGATGGGCGGTGCCTTCCCCGAACTCAGGGAGGGTCTGAGCTACATCTCCCGCGTCACGCTGGCCGAAGAGGAGAGGTTCGCCAATACCTTGGCGCAGGGCCAGCCGCGCATGGACGCGCTCTCAGAAGAAGTGAAATCATCGGGCAGCGCCACCATTCCGGGCGGGGAGGTGTTCACCCTGCTCGATACTTATGGCTATCCGTGGGATTTGGCGGTGGAAACGGCCGCGTTTCATGGCCTCGAGATAGACCAGGGCGGTTTCGACGAGGCGATGGAGCAGCAGCGCGAGCGCGCCCGCGCCCACTGGAAAGGCTCGGGCGAGGCCGCCGTCGATGAAATCTGGCACCAGGTGCGCGATGAGGCGGGCGCGACCGAATTCACCGGTTATGATCACGATGAAGAACAAGCCTGCGCCCGCGCCCTCATGGTGGATGGCACGCTGTGCGAGGAAACCGGCGCCGGCGGCGAGGCGCGCGTCGTGCTTGACAGGACGCCGTTTTACGGCGAGGCGGGTGGGCAGGAAGGCGACAGGGGCGGGTTTTCCTGGCCCGATGGCGCCGCCGTCGTGCTCGACACGCAAAAGCCGCTTCCCGACGTGTATGCGCATCATATCAAAGTGACGGAAGGAACCCTCAAGAAGGGACAAAACATCAACGCGCGAATCGACACGGAGAGGCGCGCTCTCTTAAGGCGCAACCACTCGGCCACCCACCTGCTGCAATACGCGCTGCGTCAGGTTCTGGGAGATCACGTCAAACAGGCGGGTTCCCACCTCTCGCCCGAAAGGTTGCGGTTCGACTACACCCATTTCGCGGCGATGACGACGCGAGAGCGCGAAAGGGTCGAGGATATCGTCAACGAGCGCATTCGCGAGAACGCGAGCGTGGAGACGCGCCACATGTCGATAGACGACGCGCTGGCCGCAGGGGCGACGGCGCTCTTCGGCGAGCGTTACGGCGAGGACGTGCGGGTTGTCTCCGTGGGTGATTTCAGCATGGAGCTTTGCGGGGGCACGCATACACGCGCCGTGGGCGACATCGGTTTATTCCGCATCCTGCACGAGGGCAGCGTGGCCTCTGGCGTGAGGCGCATCGAGGCATTGACGGGAGAAGGCGCGCTCTTTCAAGCGCGCAAGGAGCAGCACGTCCTCTCCGAAATCGGGGAACTCACGAGGGCGGCGCCGTTGGAAGAAGCCGAGCGGGTGAGGCGTCTGCTCGAACGTGTGAAAACGCTCGAGCGTGAACTCAAGGATTCGCGCGACAGGCAATCGCGCGACGAGATGGGCGATCTGGCTTCCGAGGCCAAAGAAATTTCGGGCGTCAGGCTCATCGCCGTGAGACGCGACGGCCTTCAGGCGGGCGATTTGCGCGGAATCATCGACGCGGCGAAGGGCAAGCTTCAAAGCGGCGTCGCGGTGGTCGCCGCCGTGACGGACGGAAAGGTCGCCATCGCCGCGGGCGTCACGAAAGATCTCACATCCCGTATTCATGCCGGGAACCTGGTGAAAGAGGTGGCCTCGCTCGTCGGCGGCAGAGGCGGCGGGAGGCAGGACTTCGCGCAAGCGGGCGGCAAGGACGTGGAAAAAGTGGACGACGCCCTCGCCGCTGTTCCCGGGCTGATCGAAAAGATGACATAATCGCCACGCATCCGCGCCAGGTTCGGGCGGGACCATCGCAGCATTTTTCGTTTCGGAGAACGTCTTTGAGGGATTCGGCAGTGGCCGGCGCGGTTCCGGAGCGCCTCAAGAAAAGAAGAATATCCCTGCTCATCGTCGCCCACGTCGCGAACGACAGCTATTTCGGATTTCTTCCCCCGCTGCTCCCCCTCATCGTAGAGCGCCTGGACCTGCCCCTGAGTCTGGCGGGTCTTCTGGCCACCACGCTTTCAGTAACCGGCGCCGTGGGCCAGCCCCTTTTCGGCTACTTCGCCGACAGGATCAGGAAAGGATGGCTCCTGGCGCTCGGACCGCTGGGCGGCGCGCTGTTGGCGTTCATGCTCTATATGCCGAATTTCTGGATCCTCATGCTCCTCATGCTGATCGCAGGCTCAGGGTCGGCCTGTTTTCACCCCGTGGCTTCGGTCATCGCCGGTCAGTCCGCCGGCGCGAGAAAAGGGTTCGGAATGTCGCTTTATGTCGCCGGCGGCCGTTTGGGCGTGGGGCTGGGTTCCGGGGTGGCGACGTTCATCGTCACCCGGTGGGGCATCGACGCCATACCCTACGCCAGTCTCTTCGGCATTATCATCGGGGCGCCCCTGCTTTTCTTCTCTCCACCCATCCGGAAGGTGGGAAACGGCGCATCGCAAAGTTTCAAGCAGACGATGCGTATGCTCAGGATCGTGTTCCGTCCGCTTTTCCTCTTGTGGGTCGTGAATCTGTGCCGCACCACGGTGACCATGACGGTGCAGGTTTTCTTGCCGATCTACATTATCGCCAAAGGCGGTTCGCTGGCCGCGGGTGGAACGGCCGTTACCCTGTTTCTGGTCGCCGCAGCGGTGGGCGGCATCTACGGCGGCCATCTCTCGGACATTTTCGGCAGGCGGATCGTGACGATCATGGCCATTTGCTTGGGCACGCCCGCGTTGGGTATGGCCTTTCTGTTTGATGAGCCCTTGCGGACCGTCTTCGTCATATTGTCGGGTGCCGCTTTTTATGCGCAGATGGGCGTTTCGGTGACGTATGCGCAGGAGATCGCCCCCGAACACGCCGCCCTGGTGAGCAGTTTCATGCTCGGCGTGGTCTGGTTCGTGGCGAGTATCGGGATGATCGCCGTGGGCGGTCTGGCCGATTACATCGGCGTGGAAACGGCCTTGCCTCTGGTCTGCATGGCGTTCGGTGTCGTGGGTTCGTTCATCTCCCTCGGATTGCCCAAGGAGACGGCCTAGGGCCATGTCGAAAAAATTCAAGCCCCTGGCTGTGGAGCGCGAGATAGCCGAGGAGATGGCCTCCACGCTCGGCCGCATCGGCAGCGAATTTTCGAAGCGCCATCGAAGCGCATGGGCCGCTTGGCGCGCCTGGGAAAAGGGAGGAGAACTCGGCGATAAAATCAGGGAAAGGCGGGAGAGTGCGCTCCATCACGCGATGGATGAGGCGGAGCGCTACCGGTATTTTTTAATCGTGCAAAGAGAGGCGATGGGGCTTCGGAACCATGCGGAGGTCAACCGCAAATACCCGCTGCCCAGCGTGCCGGGCAGGCCGCCCGCAGCGGGCGACCCCACTAGCCCTCGTCTCGCTTGGCCCGGAGGATTTTCACGAGGTTGGCGTAGGAAGTTCTCCGGATGATGGAGCGGAACTGGTCGCGGTAGTTTTTGATAAGACTCACGCCCTCGACTACAACGTCGTAGACGCGCCATTCGCCACCCGCTTT
>JAPOYD010000041.1:29277-47460 GCA_026706735.1 Nitrospinota bacterium
CGGCGGCGCGGCGCCGGTCGGCATCCAGGCGGCGCTCGCGCGCGGCGGCCGCTCCGCTGTCCGTCGTGATGATGACGGTGTTGACCTTGGCGAATTCCGCGTCGATGGTCTCCTTGCCGAGAACGACTTTCTCGTTGGTGTAGCTTTCCAGCGTGCCGGCGTAGTTGCGTTGCATGAAATAACTGAAAAGCTCGATGAATTCAGCCTTCTCCTCGGGCGTGCGTTTTCTCCACGCCCTTGCGAGGCTTCGCCGGGACATTTCCTCGAAATCGAAATACCGGTGTATGACTTTGCGCATCCGGTTCCTGCGCTCCGCCTTTTTCCCGGGGGCTTTCAGATCGGGTTGGCCGAGTATTTCCAACACGCCGTGTATCCCCTTGCGCACCACTTCGGATGGCTCTCCCGCTTGAGCGAGCGGCGCGAGAAGCGCATGGGCCAGAAGTGCGGCGATGAGTAGCGGCAAACGCTTTTTCAACAACATGGTTCCTCCTCGTGGGGGGATGACTGCATTCGGGCGTGGCGGCAAAACCTGGATGATGTGACGATGTTTATATGTTTTCCGGCTCTCTCGATTCTGGGTCTGCTGGGGCGAAGCACTCATTGACGAACAGATTATCGGTCATTTTCCAGCGTTGTTTCAGGCGGCGAGGCCCCTTTATTTCTTCTTCTTCACATTGCCGAAAATAAAATCGCCGATGAGTTTCTCCATGTCAACCGGTGGTTCCGTCTCCCGAATCCGTCCGCCCGGGGGGATGATTTTCTCTGACCCTCCCTGGCTGAGGCTCACGTATTTGTCGCCCAAAACCCCTTTCGTACGAATGGAGGCGATGGAATCCCGCGAGAGCTTGATGCTCTCATCGACGCGAAGCGTGATTTTCGCATCATCTCCGTCGAGGGAGATTCCGCTCACCCGCCCGACGCGCACGCCCGCCATTTCCACCGACGCGCCACTTCTCAAGCCTGTGGCAGTCGTGAAATTCGCCGAGACTTCATACGCGCCGTCATCAAGAATATCCAGACCGCCGAGGTTGATGGAGAGATAGGCGAGCGCGAGGATTCCCGCCAGAACGAATATGCCGACGCCGAATTCCACGTTTTTCCGGTACAAGGCTCGCTCCTTCTTCAAATAAGAATCGATGTGAGGAAATAATCGCCCACCAGTATCAGGACGGAAGACAGCACCACGGCCGATGTGGTCGCCTTGCCTACTCCCTCGGCCCCGTGACCGCAATGATACCCCTTATAGCAGCAGACCCATGTGACGATCAGGCCGAATACGAAGGACTTCCATAAGCCTACGTTGATGTCGACCATCTCAATCTTGTCCTGCATCTCCCCGAAAAAGGTGCCCGAACTCAAGCCCATCAACTCCACGCCAACGAGATAGGCCCCGAAAATACCGATCAAATCGCAAAGCGCCGTCAGCAGGGGGAATACTATCACGCCCGCCAGCAGCCGGGGAGAGACAAGGCGCTGCAGGGGGTTCACGGCCATGCTTTTTAAGGCGTCCACCTGTTCGGTGATCTGCATGATGCCGATTTCGGCCGTCATGGCGGAGCCCGCCCTTCCGGTGACGACGAGAGCTGTGAGCACGGGCCCGAGTTCGCGGATGAGGCTGAAGGCGACGGCGGGGCCCAGGAAGGCTTCGGAGCCGAATTTCCTGAAGGCGTAAATTCCCTGAAGCGCCAGAACCATTCCGGTGAACAAGCCGCTCAGTAAGACGATGGAGAGCGAACCCGTGCCGATAATGTATATCTGGCGCATCACGAGCGAGGGCCGCCAGGGTGGCGCGAAAATCCACCGCACGGATTCGAGCAGGAAGATCGCAGCGCTTCCCATGCCGGCGATGATTTCCATCGCGCGCCGGCCGAGTGCCTGGATGCCTTGTCTCACCATTGTCGCGGAACTCATGGGGTTTGCCTTCTAATCCTCATCATGAGCGAGTATAGTGATCGTCATTGATTGCGTGGCGGCTTCGATGGGCGGTCTCGCGATTCGCAGCGCGGAGAAAATCGATTCCTAGTGTATCGTTCCTGAAGCACGAAGATCAACGCTGGTGCGAGCAGTCATATTCTTCTAAGGGTTTGTTTTTTATATGAAAAATACAGCACTCGGCCCCCTGTCCAGATACATCGAGTTCGGGGTGCGCAATCATGCGGCGGATTTTGCGCAGATCACCCGCCTTTTCGTCGCGATTTACGTGCCGGTATCCATGATTGCGCTTTCGGTTCACCCTTCTATCAAATCGCTGATGGACCCCCAGGCGAACCTCATGGTGCTGTTCCCCCTCATGATCGCCTCACAGTTGATTTTGCGTGTATTACAGGTATTCCTGTTCATTCTCCTGATCTTGAGGGTCGAGTCCGAGCGGATGGGCGATGGGGCCGTTTGGGACATCGCCGAGGCCGTGAATCGCCTGAAATCCGTCGCCAAGGTGGATTTGGCGTACACCTTTGGTTTGCAGTTGCTGGGCGTCATCGGATTTGCAGCGGCGTTGTTCATCTTCGGTTTTCTGTTCGGGGATTCGCCCATCGGACTTCCGTTCTCGTTCGCGGTCACGATTTTTCTCGTTCTCACGCCTGCGGTTCGGTATTATTTCTGTACCCTGACTGCATTGTTGTATGGCGACGACTTCGCCCAGGCCTTCCGCCGCGCAGGCGCGATATCGAGCGGAGGCGAGAGAACCGTCGTCGTCCTGGCGATGACCTATCTGCTGATCTGGTTTATCCTCTGGCAACTGATACAGGGGATTTTCGGCGGAGGCCTGTTGGGGCAGGTCCTGCTGCAGACGGGCGTAATGGTGACCTCTATCTCGTATTATCTGGCGGGGTATCTTCTGTTCTCGGACCTCTGTGAAGCGGCGAGCGCAAGGCGGGAGGATGAAGCGGAGCAGCTTCCGGAAGATACGGACGACGCCTAGCGCAGACCCTACAAGAAGACTTCGAAACTCAGCCCGTCATACGCCAGTTCCACGCCGCTGGGCAGGTTTCGGTTCGTTTCGTGGTATTCGAGCTCGAAATTGGTGTGGGTGAAATAGGTTTGTTCGGGCTCGAGCGCATCGACGATTTCCAGCGCCTCGGCGACCGTGAAGTGTGAGGGGTGCTCGCGGTGGCGCAAGGCGTCCAGGATGAGGACGCGCACTCCTTTCAGGATTTCCATGGATTTTTCCGGAATGGCGTTGCAATCCGTGGCGTAGGCGAAGTCCCCCACCCGCAGGCCCATCACCGTCATGCCGGCATGTTCGAGTTCGAAGGGGATGACGTTCATGCCGGCCACGCCGAAAGGGGAGTCTCCAATCTCCTCCAGCGTGAGTTGCGGCTTGAAGCCGCTGTAGTTCCTGTCGTTGAAGATGTAACTGAAATTCTGGCGGAGAATCTCCACCGTGTTGGGATAGGCATAGCAGGGAATCGGCTTTCGCATCAGGAAATTGAAGGCGCGCAAGTCGTCTATGCCGTGGGTATGGTCCGCATGATAGTGCGTGTAGACTACGGCGTCCACGCGGGTGATCTGATGTCTCAGCGCCTGCTCGCGCAGATCGGGACCCGTATCCACCAGCAGGTTTCGCCCTTTGTGTTCAATGATGATGCTCGGACGCAGCCGCTTGTTCCTGGGATCATCCGAAAGACATGCGGCGGTGGTGCATCCGATGGAAGGAACGCCGGTGGAAGTGCCGCAGCCCAGAACGGTGACCCGAGCACGTGAGTTCATCTCACCGAATCCGCCAGAACCTGAGCGGCGGTTTGCACGTCTTCCCTCGATACGTCCAGGTGGGTGACGGCGCGAAGCATCTTCGCGCTGGGAACGGAGAAGGCGACGCCGCCCTTCATCGTCGCCTCGTTGATCCGATGCGCCGTTTTGCCCGTTTCCGAGACGTCCAGGAACACGAGATTGGTGGGCGTCGTGTCATGGACGGGTCGAATCCCTGGAACCCCGGCGGTGAGTTCCGAGAATAATTGGGCGTTGGCGTGGTCATCAGCCAAACGCTCTACATGATGGTCCAGAGCGTAAAGACCTGCGGCGGCGAGAACCCCCGCCTGGCGCCAGCCGCCGCCCAGCATTCTCCGGTAGCGGCGCGCCTCTTCGATGAACGCACCTTCCCCGAGCAGGATGGAGCCTACCGGACAGCCCAATCCCTTGGAGAGGCAAAAGCAAATCGAATCGCAGCGCCTCGCCCATTCCCGAGGGGGAATGCCGGAGGCGATGATGGCGTTGAAAATGCGCGCGCCGTCGATGTGAAGGGGGATGTTCTGCTCATGCGAGAAAGCGCGCAACTCATCGAGTTGTTCGAGGGGGAACACGTGGCCGCCGCCCTGGTTGTGCGTGTTCTCCACCCAGAGGAGGGAGCTTTTCGGGTACCCTCCCTTGGGGCGCAGCCACTCCTCGGCGTCTCCTCGCGCGTATACCCCGCGTTTCGCCGAAATCAGGGCGAATTGAACGCCGGATAAGAATGGGCCTGCGCCCAGTTCGTTTCGAAAGGGATGGCAGTGGGAATCGGCGATGATTTCATCGCCCGGGTTTGTGTGGACCTTGATGGCCAGTTGGTTGGCCAGCGTGCCGGATGACACGAAAAGGCCGCTTTCCTTGCCGAACAGTGCAGTCGCCTTTTCGATGAGTTCGTTGACGCTCGGGTCTTCTCCGAGCATTTCATCGCCCACCGGGGCCTCGGCGATGGCCTCGCGCATCGCTGGTGTGGGGCGCGTTGCTGTATCGCTTCTCAGGTCGATGAGATGACGGGACACAGAATAGACCTCCCGGGTTCTGGCTCCCGTCTCTGGGAGTCGAGTAAAGCATTTGGTTTGCTGTAATCCGCTTGGTGGAGAATATATTTGCATAATCGCAAGTGATTTGCCAAATTATCGCCCTGTAATTTGCCGGCTTTTTGGGCTCCTCCACGCACGCCTAGAGATTGAACCGACATGCGCAATCCCGGTGACCTCCCGGTTTTTGAAGATGATTTCCTGAGGCGCGCAAGGGCGTATCAGATGCGGCGTCTGTATGTGGGGCTGGTGTCATCCGCCCTCGAGTTCGGCGTCGTGCTCGCGCTTTTGTTCTGGTATCTGGGATCGGAGGCCGCAAAGCCGGCGGGCGGCGCGTTCGTGAGCGGATTCGCCACTTTCTCTCTCATCGCTCTCTCGAAAACGCTGGTCTCCTTGCCCTTTGATTACTACGGCGGCTACGTGCTCGCCCACCGGGAGAATTTATCGAACCAATCGCTGCCGGGCTGGCTTTGGGACAGATGCAAGGGATTGGCGCTTCTCTTTCTGTTGGGTGGCTCAGCCAGCGGTGTTTTTTTGATGATCATGGTCGCAAGGCCGGCTCAATGGTGGTGGATAGCCGCGCTGGCTTCTGTCTTGTTCGTTGTGTTCATCTCCCTCCTCGCTCCGGTGCTGCTGGCGCCCATCTTCTTCCGCTTCAGGCCCCTGACGGATGAGGACCTCAAGGAACGGCTCCTCGCCTTGCTGGAGAGAACGAAGGCGAATGTGTACGGCGGGGTGTGGGAGATGGATATGAGTTCGAAGAGCAAGACGGCGAACGCCGCCCTTGTCGGCTGGGGGCCATCCCGTCGTGTGGTTCTCTCCGATACGTTGCTTGATTTTACACCCGATGAGATCGAGGCGATCCTCGCCCATGAGATCGCCCATCACGTGAGTCGTCATATCCCGGCCCTCATCGCGATGAAAAGCGTGATGCTGGCTTTCGCTATGTATTTCACCCAGCACTCGCTTGAATGGCTGGGAGAATGGACCAACCCCGCTCTCCTCCAGCCGGGAGAGCCCGCTGGCATCGTGGTTTTGTGGATCGTGCTAAGCATCCTGGGAGCGGTCTTGTCTCCTTTCTTTCTCGTAATTTCGCGCGCTTTCGAGTACCGCTGCGATCGCTATTCCACCGAGTACGCCGAGGCGCGGGGCGGTTTGTCTTCCGCTCTCGTCAAGTTGTGCAGGCAAAACCTGACGGACCCCGACCCGCCCGGCTGGGTGGTAGCGCTCTTTCATTCGCACCCCTCGGTTTACGATCGGCTGGCGAGAATCGAGTACTGGGAGAAGGCTTAGGTGATGTTTCGGCTCAACGCGTTTTGAGTATTTTCCTGATGAAGGGGATGACCCAATTCGCGATATTGGGGTGTGTGAGTGATTCGAACGGGCCCTGCTTTTTTATTCGCTGTAGTTCCGCTCTGCCGCCTTTTCCCCTGATGATTTGCACAAAGGCCTCGGCGCCGCTGAACGGGTAGGGCCCTCCCTGGCTGTGGAGGAGCAGAACAGGGGCTTTTATTTTATCCGCCGCCCGGAAGGGAGAGCGCTCTCGGTAAGCCTGCCCTGTTTGAGCGGGCGCACCGCCGAGCACCGCGCGAATTCTGCTCTGCTGTTTTTGGGATACGCGCCCATACGTTTGCTCCAGGTTGTAAAATCCGTTTTCGAGAATGAGGCCCGAAATGTTGGCGCTCCTCGCGGCCGAGAGGGCGGCGGCCGAGGCCCCCTGCCCGATGCCATAGATGAAAATACCGTCTTTTCTGACGTTTTCCCTGGTATCCAGATAACGGACCGCGCCCAGGACGGCCTCCACGCTTTTAGGACCTGCAAAATCCTCAGGCCCGGTGGATGCGCCGAAACCGGGCAGCGAGATGCTGATGAGAAAGAATTCGTCATGTACGTGAGCCAGGATGGCGCGTCTGAATCTCTGGGCCCGTGCATCCGCTCCGTGGAGGAGGAGGATCGCCGGATAGCGTCTCCGCGGGAGATGCCCTCTGTCAGGGGGCCATGCGGCGAAAGCCTCCACGCGCCCCCAGGTGAACGGAATGAACCATTCCCGGATCACCTCGCCCCGGGCCGTTTTCGTTTCGTGGACTGCGGCGCAGCCGACGAGCAGAAACGTGGAAATCAAGAGAAAAAAAACGTTGCACGGGATTTTTTTTGAAATTTTTCTCAAGATCACGTCGGGTCCTTTTCAACTTGGCGAGTGGTTTCCACAAAGTTTTTTCGGGCAGGAATGAATGTAGGACATAAATAATATCATCTTAACATACTGATTTGACGGAGCCAGACATGTTGCGAAAAAAAGGGGTTGCGTTTTTCATATTTTCGTATTATATTCGCTATATTGAAGAATTTAGAAATTCTTCGTATAGCAACGATTTTTAACATGATTTTCACACAAAATGTAGTGCAAAAATGTATGAGAAGCACTATATATAGATTATTGAACCATTCTCCTTCAGGTACGAGGAGAAGCTGAAAAGGAGGCCCGTCATGGCGATAACAACTCAAAAACCCGGATACAAGACACATGGGACGAGCCAGACCTCGAAGCGCATTCATCAAGCCTGTATGCGGAATCTCGCCCTCTATCTGCAAGGCCAAATCTCATATGAGGATTGGCGCAGCCGACAAGAGGAACTCGAATCGAGACTTACGCCCGCGCCCGAACTTCCCTTCGACACAGGGGAGCCAAAAACCCCCGAAGCCGCCTGATTCCCTCCCTCGCCTGGGCGCAACGGTCCAGGCAAGCGCATCGTCTCTCCCTGATGCGCTTACGCCGCTTTCTCCGCTCGGTCCTGCGATTAGCGGGGCATCGCCCGTAGGCGGCATGAGGGATGGGGAGAATTCGGAAGTCGATATCTTGTTCCGTCTTGGCCCATGTATTTCCGAACCGTAGAGAGAAATCGCTTTCTCACCAAACGAGCAACATATCGTAAACATTTGTAATTCATTATTTTTCCTCTTGCGCTTTTTCGCGGCCTCTGATAGTGTTCGGTGTCTTTTCCCACAACAGGTGTGGGTAAAGGGCTTGTGGGTATGCAAGACGAATGAAGATTCCCTCCTGAGAGACGCTCCATTCATCATTACATCCCCCGGTTCAGTTTCTTTTTTTTGAGGAAGTGTATGTCAACAGGTACAGTGAAGTGGTTCAACGATGCAAAAGGGTATGGTTTCATCACGCCCGAGGACGGTGGTGAGGATTTGTTTGTTCACCACACGGCCATTCAGGCGGAAGGATTCAAATCCTTGAGCGAGGACGATCAGGTATCGTTCGAAGTCGCCCAGGGTCCCAAAGGACTTCAGGCGCAAAACGTCGTCAAGCTCTAACGCATTACCCGGCGTTTAAGAAAAGTGGTGGCTGGTTTCCGGCCACCACTTTTTTTCGCCTCGGACTTTCCCATCTTCTCCCTCCCAAGGTAATCTGCGCCTCGATTGTCTCACAAAGAGGATTTTCCGATGAAGCGTCCTGCGCTTGAGATGAGAAGAAACATCGGTATCATCTCCCATATCGACGCCGGAAAAACGACGACCACTGAGCGCATGCTGTACTACTCGGGAGCCGTGCACCGGATCGGCGAGGTGGACGAGGGTTCGGCCACAATGGACTGGATGAGCCAGGAGCGCGAACGCGGCATCACCATCACCTCAGCGGCCATCACCACCACCTGGTCGGATCATGAGATCACCATCATCGACACCCCTGGGCACGTGGATTTCACGATCGAGGTGGAGAGAAGCCTGCGCGTGCTCGATGGCGCTATCGCTATTTTCAGCGCCGTGGAAGGCGTCGAACCGCAGAGCGAGACCGTGTGGCGACAGGCGGATAAATTCCGTGTGCCCCGGCTCGCCTTCATCAACAAGCTGGATCGTCTGGGCGCGGATTTCGAGAGAACCGTCGAGATGATCGTCGAAAAATTAGGGGCCAGACCCGTGCTCATGCACTGGCCTGACGGCGAGGGTGAGGGGTATACGGGTCAGGTGGAGGTGCTGAGCGGAGATTTCCTCACCTGGGAGGGAGGAGAACCCCATAGATCCGAACCCGCCGGAGCGCTCAAGGAAAAGGCGGCGCAGTTGAGAGAAGCTCTCATCGAGGCGGTCGCGGATCACGACGAATCCCTGATGGAGGCGTATCTGGAAGGAAGCGTCATCGAGCCTGCAACGCTAAAGGCGGCTTTGAGGCGCGCCGTTCTCGCGGGCGGACTCGTGCCCGTTTTCTGTGGCTCATCGCTGAAGAACAAAGGGGTGCAGCCCCTGCTGGACGCCGTGGTGGATTATCTGCCCTCGCCGGTGGATACGCCGCCGGCGATCGGTTTCCCTCCCGGCGAGGAAAACCCCATCACCCGCTCTCCCGCGGAGGATGCGCCTTTTTCCGCCTTGGTCTTCAAGGTGCAAATCGATGAGGGCAGGCGGCTCACCTACCTGCGGGTATATAGCGGCTCAGCCAAGGTGGGCGAGAGCCTGTGGAATCCCGCGAGGAAAGACAGCGAGCGCTTTGCCCGGCTTTTCAGGATGTATTCCCACAAGCGCGAACGCCTCGACGCCGTCGGGCCGGGGGACATCGTCGCGGCGGCCGGCATGAAGGAAGCAGTGACGGGAGATACCCTTTGCGACCACAAGGAGCAGATAGCCTTCGAGTCGATTCGTGCGCCCCAGCCCGTCATCTCGGTTGCGATTGAACCAAGGGACGCCACGGGGAGCAAGAAGCTGGGCGAGACTCTGGCGAAACTCCAGGCGGAAGACCCCACGTTTCAGGTGAGAGTGGATACCGAATCCGGCCAGACGGTGATGAGCGGCATGGGCGAACTCCATCTGGAAGTGCTCACACGCCGGATAGACGAGGATTTCGGCGTAGACGTCCGCGTCGGCGCGCCCCGCGTGGTCTACCGCGAAACACTTGCGAGAGAGGCCGCGGCGGAGTCCACCTTCGACAGGGAGTTGGCGGGCGAGCCCCAGTTCGCCAGGGTGCGCGTGGGCGTAGCGCCCCGGCCCGGCAGAGGCGTTTCGTGCGAGAGCGCGGTGGACGACAGGGCTGTTCCTGAAAATCTGATTGACGCCGCACTGGAATCGCTCCGGGCATCCACGTCGAGCGGCGCCATGGCGGGTTATGAGATGACGGACGTGGGCGTCACCTTGCTCGAGGCGGGTTACGACGCTGAGCGCGCCACGGAGGCCGCCTTCTCCATCGCGGCGGCGAACGCGTTTACCGAAGCCTGCCGCATGGCTGGTGGACAGCTTTTGGAACCCATCATGTCGGTGGAGGTTGTGGCGCCCGGTGAGTTTCTAGGCGGGATCATTGGCGATATCAACGCACGCGACGGAAAAGTGTCCGGTGTGGAAGAACGAAGCGGCGAATCGCCTGTGAGCGTCGTGCGCGCCTCGGTGCCGCTCGCCAGAGTGTTCGGTTACGCCACCTCCCTTCGTTCCGCCACCCAGGGCCGCGCCACCTACACCATGCGCTTTTCGCACTACGCCCCCTGCGAGATGGCCGGGGTGTAGATTTTTCCCTTCTGAAGGTTTCGTTTCTGGTGTAAAGGCGCATTCTGAATGACCACCATCACCCTCTCGGTTCTCTTCTCGCTCTCCACGGCGCTCGTGGTCGGCTCCTTCACCCTGTTCGTGAGAAGCGGGCAGCGGCACGCGAACGCGGTTTCGGGCGTTCTCATCGGGCTCATCGTATCCATGCCGCCGCTGCTCCTTGGCGCGGTCTGGACGTGGGAGCCCGCCCACTACCAGCCCTTGGGCTGGCTGTTCTTCGCACTGGCCGGTATCGCGGGGCCCGCCGTGGGCAGGGTGTGTTTCTTTCATTCGATTCATCTGATGGGCGTGGCGCGCGCGGTGCCGCTCAACTCCACCATGCCGCTTTTCTCGGCGATAGCCGGCATCTATGTCCTGGGCGAGAGGCCGGGGCCGTACATCCTGGCGGGCACGGTGCTCATCGTTTTGGGGTGTATGGGAATCACCGCGAAAAGAGGAGAGGCCCAGTCCATCCGGGGGAGCTACCTGCTCATCGCGCTCGGGAGCGTGGTTTTTTTCTCCATCTCGCACATGTTGCGAAAACTCGGCGTGGGCGCATCGCCCAACCCGTTTCTGGGCATATCGATCATGAGCGTCGCGGGTGGGGTGTTCCTCTATGTTTTGGGGCAGTATCTGCCGCCTGGCTTAAGACCTTCGCTGATGGTGAAAAAGGCGTGGGTGGCCTACAGCATCGGCGGCTTGCTGAACACGCTTTCGGTTCTCCTGCATCTTTATGGCCTTCACTACGGCGATCTCACCATCGTCATTCCGCTCGCCGCCACTGCGCCCTTGTGGGCGTTGTTGCTAACGGCCATATTCTTGCGCAAACTCGAGCGCATCACGTGGCCGATTCTCCTGGGCACGGTGGCGGTAGTCGTGGGCGGCGCGCTCGTGGCCGGCCGTGCGCTCTGACGAAGCGGGATCCGCTTCGTTCTGATATAGTGGGGCCGGTCGCAGATTTTTCGCCGTGCGCCGCCAACACTTGAGTGTCCATATGGGCGTTTCGCAAAAGTTCATATCATTAGGTCTGGCTTCCCTTTTTCTCCTCATTTTGGCCGCCTCCAGCCCCCATCGGGTGCACCACCTGGAGCAGGAGTTTCAGATCCTCCTGGCGCATTCCACGCATGAACATCACGCGCATGAAAATCACGAGGGGCATCATCACGGGGATCACCCAGAAGATGCCGGGCAGGAACATGGCGCCTGCGTACTGGCGAAAGCGGGACAATGGACGCATGACAACAAGGCGGATGACCTGGTTCTCATCCATGCAGCGAATGAGGCGGCCCCCGTGGTTCTTCAGGAAATTTTTATCGTACGGCATTTCTTGTTTTTCAACCTCTCCCCGCGTGCCCCGCCTTTTCCTATCCTCTCGTTCGTCAATCTGTAATTTTTCGCAGCAGGCAAAGAAACTGCGCCCTGCGAGGTTCCTTTAGAGGGAGGGTGGATATGAAATTCATTTGCGAGACTCTATGTGTTTTTGCGCTGATTGCCCTTTTGCAGGCAATTCCCGCTCAAGGTGCGGGTAAAGACGGCGCTCATCCAGGGCGGAAATCCCCGGTGAAAAGCGAGGAGATGAGCGGCATCACGCTCAAAGTCGCCGGTGGGGAGATCCAGGGTGGGAGTAAGGTGGTTCGCGTGAAACAAGGCGATGAAGTCAGACTCAACCTGATGGCTGATAAAACTACCGAAGTCCATCTCCACGGCTATGACATCGAAAAAACCGTCTCCCCGGGCGGGGTGGCTGTGATGGCGTTTCGGGCCAGGGTGGCGGGCCGGTTTCCGGTAACGGTGCACGGCTCTCACTCCCACGGATCTAAAAAAAGAAAAGGTGGAGGTCATGGGGAGAAAGTGCTGTTCTACCTGGAGGTGCATCCATGACGAGGATAATCCCATGAGTTTTTTTATCCGGGGACTCTGGCTCGCAGCCGCTGTTGTTTTTCTCCCAACCTTCGCGTCGGCGCATGGATTCGGACAAAGATATGACCTGCCGGTGCCGCTGGGTCTGTTCATGCTCGGCGCAGGCGCATCCGTGGTTCTCTCGTTTTTGGGCATGGGGCTTTTCGTCCGCAAAAAACATCAGAGCGTGGATTATCCGAGTTGCGACCTTCTCGCCTCCCCCCTTTTCGGGTGGATGGGGGGTGCGGGTTTCTTGTCGGTGATACAAGCGCTTTCCGTCGTTTTGTTCTGCGTGCTGCTGGCGGCGGGTTTTTGGGGAACCGATGAGCCGGCGAAGAACATCGCGCCCACGATGATCTGGATCATCTGGTGGGTGGGTCTGGCCTACGTGTGCGCGTTGGTGGGAAATCTGTGGTCGCTGGTCAATCCGTGGGACATCACCTTTTCCTGGGCGGAGACGCTGTACCGGAAAATGGGAGGGGGCGGCTCCTTATCGCTTGAGCGGCCATTCCCCGAGCGCCTGGGGGTGTGGCCCGCCCTGTATCTGTTCCTCTGGTTCGCCTGGGCGGAGATCGTCTGGCCGAACAATGACGTTCCCCGCAATCTCTCGCTCGCCGCTCTGGGTTATTCCATCATCACCTGGGTCGGTATGTTCGTTCATGGCAAAAAGGTGTGGCTCAAGCGCGGGGAGGCGTTTTCCATCATATTCGACGTGATGAGCCGATTCTCTGTCACTGAGGCGCGCGCGCGCGGGGACGGGAGAAGAGAATGGCGCCTGAGGCCGCCGGCCGCGGGCCTTCTCAACACAGACGGCATGAGCAACTCCATGATGGTGCTGGTGGTGTTGATGTTGGCGACGGTGAGTTTTGATGGTTTTACCGAAACCCCGCTTTGGCACCAAATTCGCGCTGGGTTATACGAGGCGATCGTCTGGGTGGGACGCGATGCCCTTCTCGTGGCTGATACCTTAGCGCTCATCGCGGCTCCTGCGCTGTTCCTTGGCGTGTATTACACCTTTTGCACCTTGATGCGCGCCATGAGCGGAAGCACGCTCTCCACAGGGGAATTCGCGCGACTTTTCGTGCTCTCGCTGGTTCCCATCGCGATTGGATACCACGTGGCGCATTATTTCTCTTTTCTCTTCATTCAGGGACAACGCATCATCCCGCTGTTGTCGGATCCCTTCGGGATGGGCTGGAACCTGTGGGGAACCGCCGCCTACAGGATCGACATCGGAATCATCGGTGCGAAGACGACTTGGTACGCTTCGATCGCGGCGATCGTCATCGGCCATATATGCGCGGTTTATCTGGCGCATGTGACGGCGCTGCGCGCACTCGAGAACCGTTTCGCCGCCGTGCGCAGCCAATATCCGATGCTCGTTCTCATGGTGGGCTACACCATGGTGAGCTTGTGGATCATTGCCCAGCCGATAACAGACGGCTGACGGTTTGGAAGAGACGGGTCGTAAGCCGCTTCATTGCCCATGAAGTTGAGTCTCATCCAGTGGCTTCAAATACCTTTTTCGACATGGCCCTGCGACCGCTCCTCTGCTAATACGTCAATCTTGCGTCGTAATTCGTTTTATTGAGTTTTTGTATTTCAGCCGGGAGATCTGCCATGAACGATACGCTGCTGGCGGCAGGGTTCGCCCTGGGCACCGCGTCGATGTCCTCGGCATTCAGCCTCATCGCCAGGCGCGGGCAGCGGCACGGCACAGCCATCACGGGCGTCGTCATCGGTTTGATCGTCAACATCCCCTGGCTGATGGCGCTCACGATCCTCACATGGGAACCCGCCTATTGGAGTTCGGAGGCCTGGTTCTGGTTCTTCTTGTCGGGCATCACGGGACCCTCGCTCGGCCGCGTTTTCATGTTCCGGGCGATACATCGCCTGGGTGTCTCACGCGCAGTTCCCCTCCTGGCGGCCAACCCTCTTTTTTCAGCCGGTTTCGCATATATCTTTCTTGGTGAGCGGCCGGGACCTTACGTGTGGGCGGGGATTTTCCTGGTTGTTTTAGGCTGCGTGGGGATCACCTATCAGCGCAAGAGTGACGTTCCCTGGGACAGGCGCGCCATCTGGCTGCCGTTCTTGTCTGTTTTGGGGTTTTCCACGTCGAACATTTTCAGAAAAATCGGCATCGAGATCGTGCCATCCGCATTGCTCGGCATCACGCTCACCAGCTTTTTCGGCTTCGTGGCGCTGATCGCGATTGTGTGGTTTCTGCCGAAACCCCAGCGCCCCTCTCTCAAGTGGGGAAAGGCCTGGCATTTCTATGGCCCCTGCGGGCTTATCAACACGCTGGCGTTTTTGAGTCATTTCGCCGCTTTGAAGTATGGGGATATTTCCGTCGTGTCGCCGCTTTCATCCACCGCGCCGCTTTTCGCCCTCTTGTACACCTGGATATTTCTGCGCGACATGGAGCGAATCACGCTTCCTATATTGCTGGGGACGGTCTGCGTCGTCGCGGGAGGGGCGATCATCGCCTTAAAAGCGATGTAGCGCGCCGCTTTTCGCCCTGATCAGCCCGTGAGAAGCGCCCTGATCGTGGGAGCGATCTCTTTCGCGCGACCCTGGAGTTGTTCATCCGTGAGGCTGCCCACCGGATGGGGGATATAGGCCACCGGGTAGTCCGGCATGCCGCGCACCTTCGAAACCATCTCGACCGTGGGCCGGAACGGCTCGGTACAGATGACGGCGGTGGGGACGCCTTTTTTCTCCAATTCGATTCCATCGTGCACACTGCACGAAGAGCAGGAGCCTCAGTCGCCCACCGCGGTGATGGCGAGGTCGCATTTCTCGGCCATTTCCGCGTAAACCTCCGGCTTGGCCGGGCGGGTGTCGTATTCTTTGGATAACTCAACAGCCAGGTCAGGATCCGCTCCGTCCGCCCGCAACTCATCCAGTATATAGCGCATGAGCTTATCCGCGCCCACTTTGGAGTTCCAGAGCAGTCCGATGCGCTTGCCTGTGAGGGCGCCGTCGCGGCTTGTGCGGTCTTCGGTTTCGATCTCTGGCTCCACGGTCGGGTCGTAAATCGGTATTGCGGTTTCTACGATGGGGTTCATCGAACGCTTCCTCCTGTATGTGCATCAACGCCAGGATGTCCACTCGTTTTGTAGTCCATCAACCGATCTTCTCTTTTGATGCTATTTTCTTCAACCACGAGACTCGCGCCGCTCGGCCGCGCTCAGCACCGGGCGGGTGACGAACTCGCCGTTTCGCCGCCTGCTCCACGAGGGAACCCAGGAGGAATGCCCGCCGGCCTCGCCTCCTGCGACGACGACGTAGATGTCATCGGGTTTGAGCGCGTGGCGCACATTGCCGTTTTGATCGGCGTCGATAGGCTTGTCGAGCTTGCCGGTGCGCAGGAGTTGGCTCAAGGGAAGCGTCGCGTTTTCAAACAGATACCCTTTTAGTTCTTCTTTCGTGGGAAATTCCTCGGCCAACAGATGCGCGTGCTCAGGCGCGAAGACGAAACAAGATTGCCCCTCACTCATGCTGCCCAGGCCTGCCATGGTAGCGGCGGCTGTTTCCGCGATTCCGCGTCCCTTCCCATAGTGGTTCTGGATGTTGTGCGGACCCTCGGCGGCGAGAAGCGTTACCGTGCTCGTCTCGGCCGAATACCCGAGTTCGACGTTAAGGGGCTCCCAGGGGCTCGTTTCCTCCCATTCGGCGAAGGTGAAGCTGTATTTGCCCGGATTCCCCTGGGTGGAGCGATCCAGAAGGCCTGGCTTCGAGCCCAGGCAGTTGATGATGATGAGCCTGAGCGCGCGGCCTATCGTCGCTCCCGCGCGGTTGCCCGGCCCAAAGATGTTTCCTTGCATGTTGAGGCCTATCTCGTGACGGACGGGGCCGTTCACGACCATGAATGGCGCCGCGCCGCCCGTGCTCGTGGCGCTCGAGTGAATGTTGTAGGCCGGTTCGGCCATGGCCTCGAGCGCGGCGATAACGACGGGCATATAGGAGGATAGACACCCCGCCATGATGGCGTTCAAGGCCACTTTTCCGGCCCGAACGGTTCTTTTCCGCTCCGCCAGATGAAAGACGACGTCATCGGCGTCGAGTCCCGAAGCCTCCAGGAAGCGCTCCAGGAGTTCGGGCGTCGGGGGAACCACGGGCAGGCCGTCTGTCCAGCCTTTTTCGTGATAGGTCTCTATCGCTTCATAGGCGTCCGCCGCTTCGCTTACGGCTTCCATGTGGTCTCCTGTTTCGGTGTGCATTCTCTCTGATAAAACAACAGGATATCGCAGGGAGCCGGATTTGAAAATGCGGGTTTGCGTCCCGGGTTCGCGGTTTCATAAACGCTTCGGGATTGGTATATCATCGGGTGTAGAGTTCGAGGACGGGCGCTGGCGGCTGGAGAGGTGGGCGCATGCAAAGAGGTTTTCCAGACATGGATTTCGACTTGATTCGCGCTGTAAATGATTGTTTTAAGCCGTTTTATCCCTATGCGGCGGCGGAGATTCACGCTGAATACGGGCGCGATGCGGGCGACGTGCTGGAAATCGGCCCCTACGGCCCCGGCGTGGCGCTCGCCCTGGCGGAGCGCTGCCCCGGGATGCGCCTCATATGCGGGGACGATACGCAAGTCCTGAACGACTACCTCGCCGAGACCATCGCGGAGGCGGGCATGTCCGCGCGGGTTCGCGTGGAACTGATTGATAAATATAGCCTTGCCTTCGAGGCGGCCTCTTTCGACTTGGTCGTCTTCCGGGGCGGGCTTTTCTTCTGGGAGGAGCAGGAGAGAATCGTCGCCGAGATGAACCGTGTCCTGAAGCCCGGCGGGATGGGCGCTCACGGCGGCGGGTTCGGGGCGGGGGCGCCGGATGCGCTCATCGAATCGCTGCTGCCCGAGGCGCGCGCGTTGAACGACCGCCTCGGCAAGAAGCGCCTCTCGCGCGGCGATGTGCGCCAAATCGCTGAAAACTCAGGGCTTACGACTTTCCGCATCGCGGCCGAACACGGCTTGTGGCTCTACTGGGAGAAGGCGGACTAGCGTTTTCCGCGCATTTCGCCCCCGCAATTCCCCCCTGATCCGCGCAATTCGCCCCGCAAGTCCCCGCAAATCCGCGCATTTGCCGTCATCGCGGGGGCCGCGGGCCATGGCAGAATTCTCCTGCGCCCGGATTCCGCGGCGCCTCATCCCCCGAAAATAATTTGTCGTTATTTACCGAAAAACCCCGTGAATTTATCCAAATTTATCGAATTTTACGGGAATTATGATTTGCATTTTTCAGGTTCTGCGCCTCGCCGGTGCGGTCACCCGGTTCCCGCGGTCCGCGCCCGGGTGGGGACGACGGCGCGGCGCGCGCATCCCGTGATTCGGTTCGCGGGGCGGCGGCGACGTATCCCGGAGAGCGCCGGGGCCGGCCCTCTGAACGGCCGGCCGTGCGGAAGAGTCGTTTCCTGGAGGCTTCGTTGCGAGCGCGTCCGCTCGGGGGAGAAAAGGGCCGACACCCCTCAAAGGACCGGACCGGCTTAAGGGGTTGCCTGAAAAGCCCCCCTGACAAGGGGGGTTGGGGGGTTGAACCCGATTGATGAATGAGGTCGATTCCGCCCGGAGAGGAAGGAATCGAACGCGACCGGGGAGGAAGGGTTCACAGCAAGGAGGGATGAGGGGTTGTTGAAAAAGTCCCACAAAGGGAGCGCGCTGAATTTCACTCCCCCCTTGAGGGGGAGTCGATGAGCTGAGGGTGTAAGCCCGAAAGCGAATCGGTGGGGGGTATAATTCGGAATGGCAAGACAACGCGTTTTACCCCCCACCGAATCGGCCTTCGCCCAAGGGCTTGGCCTCTTCGACTCCCCCTCAAGGGGGGAGTGAATTTCTCTCTCGTCGGTCGGGTACATACGACAAATCTAGGAATCGGAGCTTTTTCAACAACCCCGGCAGTGGAGGGATAAAAACAAAAAAGCCCCCCGGAGGGGCTTCGTTGCGAGCGCGTCCGCTCGGGGAGAAAAGGGCCGACACCCCTCAAAGGACCGGACCGGCTTAAGGGGTTGTTGAAAAAACCCC
>JAPOYD010000050.1 GCA_026706735.1 Nitrospinota bacterium
CCTGCGGGCTTCGCCCTTGCCTCGTTGACTCCCCCTCAAGGGGGGAGTGAAATTCGGTGTGCTCTTTCTGTGGGCTTTTTAACAGCCCCTCCTTCCTCGGTCGCGTCAAACCCTCATTCATCAATCGGGTTTGACCCCCAAAGCCCCCGGGAGTATCCACATGCTCATCGTGAACGAGAGGCTCCGCATTCCCCTGCGCGAAATCCACTTCCAGTTCGCGCGCGCGGGGGGCCCCGGCGGGCAGAACGTGAACAAGGTCTCGACCAAGGCGGTGCTGCGCTGGAACATGGCCGCCTCGCCGAGCGCGCCCGAGGCGGTGAAGGCGAGGCTCCGCGCGTGCCACCCGCGCCGCGTGACGGGGGACGGCCACGTCGTCATCGCGAGCAGCCGCTTCCGCGATCAGGGCAGAAACGTCGCCGACTGCCTCGAGAAACTCCGCGCCGCCCTGGCCGAAGCCGCAGTCCCGCCCAAGCCGCGCCGCCCCACGCGCCCCACCCGCGCATCCGCCGAGAAACGCCTCAAGGACAAGCGCGAACGGGGCGAGAAGAAGAGGTTAAGGGGGAAGGTGGGGTAGGGGGATTTTTTTCTTGATCGGTGCGACTCTTAAACGATAGACTCCGAAATCCGCCCAAGTTTCTGTTCAGAGCGTAGGCGAATAATTGATGCTCAAGAAGTAGATATCGACATTCCGATCAGAAATACCAATCAGACAAAGCTAACGCTTCAACATCTAGTGTAAGGATGGTGCGGCTTGTCTCAAATCAAAGAAACCGAGAGAAAATCGGGAACAGATTCTATTAGATTGAGTCAGACTGAACTTACAAGCATTTTTTCTGAACGCCCTCAAAATTTTGCTTGGTTCCTTGGTGCCGGTGCATCGAGAACTGCTGGCTTGCCTACAGCTTCTGACATCATATGGGATTTGAAACGCCGGTATTACTGCCGAGAAGAGAACCAGGACTTCTCTCGACAGGATATTCTAAACGAGGCGGTAAAAGTTCGCATTCAGAGTTTTCTGGACTCTCGTGGCTTTCCAGAACCATGGTCCGAAGACGAGTATGCGACCTATTTTGAGAAAATTTTTGGTGACGATAGAGAGCGTCAGCGTAGATATCTTAAAACTATCTTGTCTGAAGAGGGGGTAACGCTGTCCGTTGGTAATCGGATATTTGGCGCATTTATGGCGGTTGGGTTTTGTCGGGTTGCATTCACTACAAACTTTGACAGTGTTGTTGAGAAAGCTGTTGCCGAAATTGGTGCTCAATCACTCTCCGCCTATCACCTTGAAGGTGCACATGCAGCCAATAACGCACTAAACAATGAAGAATATCCTCTCTACTGTAAGCTTCACGGAGATTTTCGGTACGAAAGCCTCAAAAACCTCCCGCAAGACTTGGCACAACAGAATGAAGAGTTTTCAAGATGCCTTATAAATGCGGGCAACCGGTTCGGTTTTATTGTTACGGGATACAGCGGACGTGATGAGAGCGTGATGGAATTGTTTCATCAGGTTTTGGAGTCCTCAAATCCATTTCCGCACGGGTTGTATTGGACTGGCATAAAAGGTTCAAAGGTCCACCCTGCCGTTTCGGACTTGATCAGGCAGGCGCAGGATAAGAACGTTAGCTCGGAATATGTCGAAATAGAGACTTTCGATGCGTTGATGCTACGGTTATGGCGAAATTTAGAAGGAAAGCCACCGGAACTCGACGCCAAGGTGAAAAAATCGAGTTTCTCTTCTGTTGATATTCCTTTGCCACGGTCCGGTAGCAACAAGCCGTTGCTTCGGGTGAATGCTCTTCCACTTCTGTCTACACCGGCTCAATGTCTCACCCTCTCATTCGAAACACCGAAAGAATGGGATGAATTGCAGCAAGTGAGTCGAGAATCCAGAAGAGAGCTTATTTTTTCGAAATCAGATACCGTCTGGTGTTGGGGCACTGAGAAGAAAGCACGGGAAATGTTCGGTGGAGAACTCGCGTCAATCTCTGTAAGAGATATCCCTGACAACATCCGTATGGCTGAGAACCTGCATGTGAAAAGGTTTGTCGAAGAGGCGCTATGTCTTGCCCTTTCACGGAAAAAGCCGTTGTTGACTCGGACACGTCGTTCATCGACCCATCTTATTGTTGGTTCGCGCCCTGACGATGTTTCGTCTCTCGACCCGTTGCGTAAAATCGTGGGACAAACATCGGGCATTGTGCCGGACTTGTTCACCTCTGAGACATCTGATTGCCCCCAAGCAGAACAAGTTAGATGGTCGGAAGCACTGCGTATATCAGTTGAACAGAAGAACGGGCAGCTTTGGATGGTGATCGATCCTGATATCTGGATTTGGCCACCCCGCGCCCGTGAGGATGCAAAGGAATTTCTACGTGAACGTCGGGCCGATCGATTCAATGCAAAGTATAACGATCTTCTTGGTGCTTGGGTGCATATTATGCTTGGTACTGATGAGCGCAACATCTCGATCACCGTATCGGCTTTCAAGGATGGAAACGGAGTGGAAAATCCTTCGTTTTGCTTTGGTAGCCGTACGGCTTTTTCAAGAAAGTTGTCATCATGAGCGTTAGTGTTGGAGAACTTTCTGGTTACACAACGTTACCCGAGCCGGAACTGTTATTTGCTAACAACCGCACTGGAAAGCATCCGCTACTCGGGCTGGTCAAACATGGTCCTTATGGACTCAAGTTTGGAGCACCCGCCACCCTGCGCTTTGCGCTTCTTGCTCCTTCCAATGATGTGCCGAAGCTTGTCAAATTGGTAGATGAACTCAAGGGTTCCGCGAAGCCGCGTGAGGCTACCAATTATTATCCTGAATATCCCGGGTTTCAGCAGGTTTTTCGGGTTCCTATAACTGAGCAGGACGAGTGGTTCGTCAGGACTTTTCCTGATCATTTTGAAACGCGCGCGCGAACTGGAGAAAAAGCGAAACTTGCAAGAGAGCTGTTCGAATGTATAGCGCAATTGAATACTTTGCGTAGCAGTTTTGATGTAGTGCTTGTTTATCTTCCGCCAAGTTGGGCCGAATGTTTCGAAGGAGAGAATTTTAATTTCCACCACTACTTGAAGGCATTTTGCGCACCATCAGATATACCGATTCAGATCATCCGCCAGTCCAGCTTCGAGAGAAGCTGCCGAGCCAATGTGATGTGGGGTCTTAGTGTAGCGATATATGCCAAGGCTGGTGGAGTGCCTTGGAAGCTTAGAAGTCTTAACAGAGATGAGGCGTTTATCGGTATTAGCTACGCAATGAAAACCGATGAAGGTGGTAATCAGTATACGACTTGTTGTAGCCAAGTTTTCGATCCAGATGGGACAGGCTTCCGCTTCGTCGCTTATGACGCACAGGAATTTACTCAAGACAGAAGGAAAAATCCCTACCTTTCATACTACGAGATGCAATCCGTTCTATCTCGAAGTCTTGAAATTTATCAGAGTGGTCATTTTGGGCGTTCTCCGGCCAAAATAACGATTCACAAAAACTCTGAATTCAAAGAAGAGGAAATTCTCGGTGCTCTCGACAGCTTCCGTGACGGTACAGAGGTAGAACTTGTTCAGATTGTAAAAGATGTGAATTGGAAAGCTATCCGTTTTGATGAAAATCAGTCTCCAGCAGCGCACAGGTATCCGGTAAAGCGGGGCACCTATATCCCTGTAGACCGAAACGAGGCGTTGCTATGGACGCAGGGCAGTGTTCAAGGAATTCATGTTAAGAATGCGCAATTCAATGTCTACAAAGAAGGGACACTCAAGCCTACGCCATCACCAATTTTAGTCCGAAGATTCACTGGCCAAGGGGGATGGCATGAAACTTGCGCGGGTATTCTTAGTCTTACGAAAATGGATTGGAACAACAACACTTTGTATAAGAAGCTTCCGGTAACACTGGTTTACTCCAAAGCATTTGCTGATATCATTCAACAGAATCCTAACATGGTTGATAATGTTTACGATTTTCGTTGCTTTATGTAGCGTAATCATATGGAGCGTCCCCAGAGTTTAAGTACCTGAAATTTGCAATGTGTGGTCTGCAATCCTATAGCGATTGATAGTATAACCATGAATCATCAGTATTCTCGATATCATTTCCTTTCCCTAAAATATGCACTTGACAACATATGTATTCCACAACATATCATACGCCCAAACAAAACTTCCGAGAGCGAGAACCATGCCCGTAAACGTAGACGAAAAGATCAAAAAACTGAGCGCCGCGCAACGTAAGAAGGTCGAGGCGCGGGCGGCGGAGTTGCTCGCCGAGGAGATGACGCTGCGCGATCTGAGAAGGGCGCGTGCGCTCACGCAGGCGCGCATGGCGGAGGAGTTGGGGATTACGCAGGACGGCGTATCGAGGATCGAGAAGCGGAGCGACCTCCTGCTCTCCACGCTCAGGAAGACCGTCGAGGCGATGGGCGGGAGCCTTTCGCTCGTGGCCGAATTTCCCGACCGCGCCCCTGTCGTCCTCACCGGCATCGCGGAGGATGAGCCGCGCGGTTGATGGCATGGGGCTGTTCGCGAATCTGGGTTGCATGTGAGGGGTTGTTGAAAAAGCCCCCCTGACAAGGGGGGTTGGGGGGTTCGGAGGGAATAATGCTTCACTCGCCCCGTTCGCTCTCCCCCGGCTTAAAAACCAACCCCCCCTACCCCCCCTTAACAGGGGGGTAAAAGCGACGCCCCCGGCGAGGGATTTTTCAACGTCCCCTGCGAAAGCCATATCCTTGTATTCAGACTTATGCTCCAATCCTGAATAACGAATTCCCTTATTCAGCCTTCCTTCCATATCGTTGAATATCCTGCCTCCATGAGGCCGTTTCCACCCTGCATAACCTGCCTTCTCAGCCCCATTATTCATATTTACGAATAAACGCTTAATAGTGTTTTCTTTTATTCAGTTTTATACTATATCTCTTAATAGTGATTCGGCTTATTCAGGTTTCGCTGAATAACGCTTCACAAGGAGGTTCGCCATGAGACGCGGCGAGACGGGCGCATACGAGACGACGACGTTCGGCGGCGAGGCCGTGCGCGCGTTCGTGCCCGCGCGCCTGCCGCCCATGCCCCCGCTGGACCTGGGCGCCCTACACGCGGAGCTCGAGCGGGCGTCGCTCTCGCTGGGCCGGCTGGACAGCCTGGCCGCGCTGCTGCCCGACCCCCACATCTTCCTCTACACCTACGTGCGCAAGGAGGCCGTGCTCTCCTCCCAGATCGAGGGGACGCAGTCCTCGCTCTCGGACCTCCTACTCTTCGAGGTGGAAGGGGCGCCGGGCGCGCCGATTGACGACGTGGTGGAGGTCTCGAACTACGTGGCGGCGCTCGAACACGGCCTCGCGCGGATGCGGGGAGATGATTTTCCGCTCTCGGCGCGCCTCATCTGCGAGATTCACGGCCGCCTCCTCGCGCGGGGCCGCGGCGCGGGCAAGAGCCCGGGCGAGTTCAGGCGCTCCCAGAACTGGATCGGCGGGAGCAGGCCGGGGGCGGCGCGCTTCGTGCCCCCACCGCCCCCCCGCGTCGGCGAGTGCATGTCCGATCTCGAGCGTTTCTGGCACAGGGAGGACTTGAGGCTCTCAGCCCTCCTCAAGGCGGGCCTCGCGCACGCCCAGTTCGAGACCATCCACCCGTTTCTGGACGGGAACGGGCGCGTCGGGCGGCTGCTCATCACGCTCCTGCTCTGGCGCGAGGGCGCGCTTCGCGAGCCGATGCTGTACTTGAGCCTTTTCTTCAAGCAGCGCCGCGCGGATTACTACGCGCTCCTGAATGAGGTGCGCGAGAGCGGCGACTGGGAGGCGTGGCTCGTCTTCTTCCTGGAGGGCGTGGCCGGGACGGCGGAAGAAGCCGTCGCCACCGCGCACCGGGTGCTGGCGCTGTTCGATGCGGATCAGCTCCGCGCGGCGCAGACGGGCCGCGTGGCGGGCTCGGCGCTCCGCGTCTACCGGGCGCTTCAGGAGCGGCCCATCGCCTCGCTCGCACACGTTGCCGGGCAGACGGGGCTCTCCTTCCCGGCGGCGTCGAGCGGGATGCGCGCGCTCGAGCGGCTCGGAATCGTCCGCGAGCTCACGGGCAAGAGGCGCAACCGCCTGTTCGGCTACGAGGCGTACCTCTCGATCCTGAACGAGGGAACGGAGGTGTGAGGGGGGATCCGGATTTTCGGGTCCCCCCTCATTGTCGAGCACCGGCGGGAGCCGTTGAAAAAGCCCTTCCGGGTCGATCGGGCTTTCACCTGTAGGGGCCGCATATATGCGGCCCGTGGCGGGCGGCGAAAAAGGCCGGGTCGCATATATGTCGGATATATATGTCCGACCTACAATCAAGGTTGGCATCGACGTCATTCCGGCGAAAGCCGGAATCCATTTTCCGCCTTTTGCCTTACCTCAGGGTTCCCGCGTTTCGGCGGTAAATGAAAAGCCGCCGTTCATTCACCCGCCCTGAAACCCAACCCCCCCCTACCCCCC
>JAPOYD010000153.1 GCA_026706735.1 Nitrospinota bacterium
CATCCGCGACGGCGTCGAACACGCCGAGATGGCCAGGGAGGCCGGGGCCGACGGGCTGCTCGTGATGCCGTTTCACCACTGGCTGCGCTTCGGGCACCGTCCACAGCACGTCATCGACTACTTCACGGCGCTCGGCGAGGCGTCCGGCCTGAACCTCGTGGTGCACGTCTATCCCGCGTGGACGAAGGCGAGCTACAGCTCGGAGCTTCTGGGCGAACTCGGACGGATTCCCTGGGTCACCTGCTTCAAGGTCGGCACGCGCGAGATGTCGCAATACGCGCGCGACATCGCCTCCATCCGCGAGAACGCGCCCGATACGACGATCCTCACCTGTCACGACGAATATCTCCTCGCCTCGATGGTGCAGGGCGTGGACGACGCGCTCGTCGGTTTCGCCTCGTTCATCCCCGACCTCATCGTGGCGCTCTACGAGGCCGTCAAGGCGGGCGACCTGCACCGCGCGCAGGAGATACAGGCGCGGATCCTGCCGCTCAAGGAAGTCGTGTACGCGAGCGGCGAGCCCTCAGGGGAGGCCCACGCGCGCATGAAGACGGCGATGGTGCTCGCCGGGCGCTTCAGGTCGGCGGTCGTGCGCCCCCCGAGCGAGGTCGCCAAGGGACGCACGTTCGAGGCGATCAGAAGTGCCGTGGAGGAATCGGGCCTGCTGGAACTCGAAACCGCGACAACCGGATAGACATTCATCTCTCAAGGAGAAACCAACGAGGGGAGGGAACCCATGCTCAGGAATAGAATGCGCTTCAAGGGCCTGATGGCCGCCCTTCTGCTGGCTGCGTCGACCCTGGTCGCCGCTCCTGCGGCATCCGCCGCCGATCCGTTCAGCATCGGCGCGATGCGGCCCGGCTCGGCCTGGTACGTTTTCGGCGCCACGCTGGCGCAACTGCTCAAGCCCAGCCTGCCCGAGGGGAGCAACCCCGAAGTCATCGCGCGCGGCGGCGGCGTGAGCAATCCCGCCGCCGTGGACAAGAAAAAGGCGACCATCGCGCTCTCGAACGTCGCCTCGGCCCTTTGGGCCTACAACGGCTTGAAGGGCGTCTACAAGCAGAAGCACGACAACATCCGCGCGCTCATCGGCGGGCTGAACAAGGTGCGCGTCACCGCCATGGTGACCGAGAGCTACATCAAGCGCACGGGCAACGACACGCTCGAAAAGGCGCTGCTCTCCAAGCCGCCCGCGCGCATCGTCATGAAGCCGGCGGGCAGCACCGTCCCCGTCGTCGCCGACATGCTGATGGACGCGCTTGGAACCAGCCGCAAGGACATGAAGGCGCGCGGCGGCAGGATCATCCAGGTGGCCGCGAACCAGATTCCGGCGATCATCAAGGACGGCCGCGCGGATCTCTACTTGGAGGTCGCCATCCCGAGGCACCCGACGGTGACGGAAGTCACGACCACCAACGCCATGCGCTTCCTGAGCTTTCCGCCCAAGGCGCTCAAGGCCCTCGCCGCCCATGGCCTGAGGACGGCGGCCGTGCCGGGCAAGTGGTTCAAGGGGATCAAGGGCAAGGTGATGGCCGTCGACCTCGGCACCGTGCTCATCGCGCACAAGGACATGCCGGATTCTCTCGCCTACACCATCACGAAAACGCTGGCCGAGAACAAGAAGGCCATGGGCAAGGCCCACGCGGCCTGGAGATTCTTCAAGCCCAAAAACGGCGGCAAACCGGCCAGCGTCGGGGTGCCGCTGCATCCGGGCGCGGCGAAGTATTTCAAGGAAAAAGGCTGGCTGTAGACCGACCACGACGGGGCGGAGGACAGGGAGTTTCGTCTTCCGCCCCGTTTTCTCGCATCGGGGTTTCATGAGCCATGCGCATGGTCACGCTCGCTATCGGCGCCCTCTGGCTGGCGTTCCAGATGTGGATCGTCTTCTACCCCCAGGCCCCGCTGGTCGAGCGGCCCCTCCACCTGCTTCTGGCGCTGGCGCTCGTCCTGCTCTTTCATCCGCTGAGTGAAAGGGGCGTTCCGCTGCGGCGCGCCCGCCTGACGGACGCTTTGCTGCTGGCGGGAACGCTGGCCGTCTTCGCGTATTACGCTCTCGCCTCGACGCGCCTCACCGAACGCATGGAGACCATCGACCCGGTGCTCGCCGTGGACGTGGCGGCCTTCGCGCTCATCGTGGTGTTGCTGTTCGAGGGCGTGCGCCGCACGGTGGGCTGGCCGCTCCTGGGCGTTCTGCTCGTTTTTTTCGCCTATGCGTTCATCGGCAAGATGCTGCCCGGCGCATTCGGCTTCCGGGGCTTCACGATCGACGAAGTGGTCGAGATCATGACCATGACGACCAACGGCGTGCTGGGGATCACCACGGCGACCTCGCTCCAGTTCGTCTTCTACTTCGTGCTCTTCGGCGCGGTCTACTCAGGAATAGGCGGCGGGCAGTTGTTCATCGACTTATCGCTCAGGGTGGCGGGCCGCTTCGCCGGAGGAGCGGCGAAGGCCGCCGTCGTGAGTTCGAGCCTGATGGGTTCGATCAGCGGCAGCGCGGTGGCGAACGTGGCGACGACGGGCGTCTTCACCATCCCGCTGATGCGAAAGACCGGCTACGGGCCGGCGCACGCGGGCGCGGTGGAGGCCATCGCTTCCACGGGCGGCCAGCTGATGCCGCCCATCATGGGCATCGCCGCGTTCGTGATGGCGGAGTTGCTGCAGATATCCTACGCGCGCATCGCGGCGGCCGGACTCATCCCCGCGCTCGCGTTCTATACCGCCATTTTCATCTTCATCGACCTGCGCGCGCGGGCCGAGGGCGCGCTGGCTCTCGGGGCAGGCGAACTCAAGCCCGAAGAACCCATTGCGGGAAGGCTGTATCTCCTACTGCCGCCGCTGGCGCTGATCGCCATGCTGGTAGCGGGTTTTTCCGCCACCTACGCCGCCGTCATCGGCACGGCGTCTTGCGCCGTGGTCGCCTATTTTCGCCGCAGGAGCTGGCTGAACCTCGCGGGCTGGGCGCAGGTGGTGCGCGACGGCGCGCGGCAGGCCGCGGAAATCGCCGTGCCCATCGCCGCCATCGGGATCATCATCGCCGTCGCCATCCAGTCGAACCTGGCGCTCAAGTTCTCCTCGGGCCTCATCGGCGCATCTGGCGGCAAGCTGTTTTTCGCCATGTTCCTGATCATCATCGGGTGCCTCATCATGGGCATGGGCCTGCCGACGGTCGCCGCCTACATCATCGGGGCGATCCTCTTCGCGCCGGCGCTCAAGGATTTGGGGATAGCCGAGCTTCCCGCCCATTTCTTCGTCATGTACTACTGCGTGCTCTCGATGGTCACGCCGCCGGTGGCGCTGGCGTCGTTCACCGCGGCGGGGATCTCGGGCGCAGGATCGATGGAGACGAGCCTCATCGCCTTCCGCTTGAGCCTCGTCTCGTTCCTGATCCCCTTCGCCTTCGCCTTCGACCCGAGGCTGCTGGGGCAGGGCGATTTGGGCTGGGTCGTCGTGGCGTGTCTTTCGCTTTTCTGCGCGACGGGCGCGTGGGCGGTCGCGCTGAGCGGATACTTGAAGGGCCCCCTGCGCCTGCCCGAGCGCGCGCTCTACGGGGCGGTCGCCGTGGCCGTCATTCTGTTTCCCACCGGCGGGGCCCCGTGGGCCGCCGCGTTCACGGGACTGCTCGCTCTGGCGGGGTGGGGGCTGTGGCTGGCCCCTCGTCTGCGCGCCGCAGGAGGCTGAGGAAATTGAGAATAAAAGCGAGGTCTCATGGAGGATCGACAAGATGAGTTGGCGTCCCTTTCACCGCAACAAGCGAGTCGAGAACCGGGTTATGACGACGTGGTTTCGCCTCGTGGTTGTTTGCCTGCTGTTGCCTTTGGCCTGGAGTGTTTCGTTGAGCGCGAAAGCCTGGGGAGCGGCCCCGGCTCCGATGGTCGTGCGCGTCGATCCCTTAAAGCTTGCGCCGCTTCCCGAGGCTACCCTGCTGGCCCAGAGGATACTGGCGAGAGAAAGCAAAGAACTGCTCCTTGATAAGAAGCGACGGAGCGAACTCGCCCATGAGATCGAAGGAATGCTCAAGCGGCTTAGATACGCTCACCCCGAAATTGAGAAAATTTCCGCCCGGGCGGCCCATCTGCCCGGTGTGCTTCTCCTGGGCATGAAGCCTCGTTTGTTCAGGGACGTCTCGCGTTCTCTCACCCATTTGAAGGATCCCGTTAAGCTGCGCACCGGATATCGCGCCTTCGACGCCTTGAACGCGAAGCTCGGGCTTCGGGCCGTGCGGCCATACCGCCATATCAGCGTACTCGTCATGCACCTGAGCGGGCGGGCAAATATCGAGGCGGCGCGGCGGGCGTACATGAAGGTAGCAGGAGTTGAGTACGCGGAACCCGATTCATTTCTGGGAGACGGCTCGGACATCGAGGCGATGAAATCGGGCGATGTCTGGCATATCGTCGTCCGCAAGGCGTGGGGGGACTGTCCCGCCGGCTGTATTTACAAGAAGTTGTTTTACTTCACCGTGAAAGACGGGGATGTCGAGCGAATCGAACCTGCGCGGGCGATGGAGAGCCCTCATTTCAGGAAAATCCTCGAAACAAGAAACTGGCGTTGACGCCGGACTTGGGGGATGAGAGGCTCACCCCCGCTTTCAGTGAAAAATTAACTTTGTCAGATACAGACAGGGGTAGCAGGGCCATTATCCACCAGTCGAGAGACGCACCCGAGGAGGAACCTAAACGATGAACATCGCATACGTTTTCGCCACCGACATGTCGGCGACCTACAAGCTGGGCACCATGATCCTGCCGCAACTCGAAGCCGGCAACCACGGGGTGAACGTCGTCGGCATGTTCTTCTTCGACGACAACCTGTTCTGCCTGCGCGAGGGCGACGAGATTGGCGAGCGCCTGGCCAAGGTCGCCGCGGAGCAGAACATCCTCCTCATGGTCTGCGATCAGTGCGCCGTGCGGCGCAACCTCGCCGAGGGCACGTTCGAGCAATGCGGATCGGGCGACGTCAAGGCGAAAGGCCTGGTGGCCGGCGTGGGCGCAGGCTGCTTCCCGCAGCTCTATGCCGCACTCGCCCCCGCCGCGCCCGACCTGGTCATCACGCTGTAGAGGATTGGCGGGGTAATCGGTAATTTGGTTTGAATTTTTCGAAGATTAATCAAGTGGTGTAGGGGCGGTTCGCGAACCGCCCCTACTGTGTCTCGTGCAGCCAACTCCGCCGTAGGGGCGGATCTGGAACTCAGGAGGCTTTGAGCACGCAGTAGGAGTGCAGCCCCGTCCATTCGGCGAGAGCCGGAGCGCGTTCGGGCGCATAGCGCTTGCAGACGTCCAGCATGGCGCCCGAGCGGATGATTCTGAGCTGGTTTCTCCTCTCGAAGACGGAGAGGTCGTCGAAACCCGTCACCCATTTCGCCCCGAAGTGGTTCTCGAAATAATCCGAGGTCGCCGTCATCGTCTCGTTCCCGGAGGTGCGGTTGATTATATGTTCCGAGAAATAATCGAAGGCGACGATGAGGCGCGGGATTCGCGCGCGCAGCCTCTCCAGAAAGTCATGGACCAAGTCGAGCGGCAGATACATGGTGTTCCCCTCCCAGATGAACAGGGTCGGGGCTTCCAGGTCGAAACCCGCTTGGCTGAGTTCTCCTGATAAGTCGAATTCGAGGTAATTGCCGGGGATTGCGGCGCAGGGCGCGACGCCGTGCGCTTCGAGAACTTTCCTCTTGAACGCGAGCACTCCAGGCTGATCGACGTCGCAGAAGCGAACGCCATCGGCGCCAAATATATGGGCGCGCATGTCGAAGCCCGCGCCCAGCGTGACGACCTGCTTCACGCCGTCTGCTGTCGCGCGCTCCAGGGTCTCGTTCATGATGCACACCCGGTAGCGCGCCGTTTCCCTGATTGCCGGAAAGGTGCGGATGAGATCGCGGAACTTCGCCGTCGCTTCCTCGTCGATGAACCAGGCAGCAAAAGGGTCCCCGAAAAGGGGGCGCGCCTCGTCTTGTTCCATCTGCCGGACGCATGAGGGGAAAAACGCGGTGGAGCCGACTTCGTTGATGTCCACCGAATTCAGGACGCCTTGAGCACGCAGTAGGAGTAGAGTTTCAACAACTCGGCCGCCGCGTCCATGAACTCTTTGATTTCCGCCACGGACTGCGGCGCGCGGCGCTCGCCGAACTCCATCAGGCTTTCGGATCCGATGGCTTCGAGGCCGTGTTTTTCCTGGAACACGGAGAGATCTTCGAAACCCGTCAGCCATTTCACCCCGAAGCTGTTTTCGAACATATCCGTGATTTCGGTGATTCTCTCATCGCCCGACGTGCGGTTGATGATCTTTTCGGAGAAATAGTCGAAGGCGATGGTCATGTCGGGAACCTGCGCGCGCAATCGACTCAGAAAATCATGGATCAGGTCGGGTGGCAGGTACATGGTGTTGCCTTCCCATATGAAGAGGATGGGCTTCTCCAAATCGA
>JAPOYD010000171.1 GCA_026706735.1 Nitrospinota bacterium
GAGCCGCTGAAACACCGCTTTATCCCTGCCCAGCCTGGCTTCCATTTCAACTCCCAACTCCTCGTTCACGTCGCCGATGAGGACTCGTCCGCCCTGTTCGACATACATTTCACACGTCTTGGCGCCGATGCCCCGTGCGCCTCCCGCAACGATACAGACATCTCCATCAAAGCGGCCCATATGGAACCCCCTCTCTCAAGTCGTTTTATAATCTATTTTCCTGCCGCCCCAGTTTCGCCCGGGCGTATGAATCATCTTGCTCTCCACCTGCCCCCCGTCAATTGGCAGGTTCGCCGCCGTAATGTATCGCGCCCGCTCCGACAGCAGGAACACGCATCCCTCCGCAATGTCTTCAGGCGTGGCCACGCGGCCCATCGGCACGACGGCGGCGCGGCCCGCTGCGATTTCGGGGTCCTGGAACATGGCTTCGGTCATCGGGGTGCGCACCTGACCCGGCGAGACGGTGTTCGCGCGAACGCCGCGGTCGCCCCACTCCACGCCGAATAGCTTGCTGAGCATGATCGCCCCCGCCTTGCATATGCTGTATGCGCCCGCGAGAGGATAGGTCTGCATGCCGCCAATGGAGGAGACGAAGACGATGGAGCCTGCGCCCTTTTCCAGCATCACCCTACCCGCCGCCTGTGCGCAGAGAAAATAACCCTTGAGCCCGATGTCCATCACCATGTCCCAGTCGGCCTCAGGCAGGTCTTCGAGCTTTCCGGGCACGAGCTTTATCGCGCAACAGACGAGGCCGTCTATCGTTCCGAAAGCGCCGACGGCTTCGGCCGCCATGCGCTCGGCATCCGCTTTTTTCGAGGTATCCATCTCGATCAGGATCGCCTTAACGCCTTGCTTTTCAACCATCGAGAGCGTCTCGACGGCGGTTTCGGGGTTGATGTCGGCCACGGCGACGTCCGCTCCTTCGGCGGCGGCGAGAACGCACGTGGCGCGGCCGATGCCGCTGCCGCCTCCCGTGACGATGACCTTCTTGCCCTCGAGCATCATCCGAAATCCCCCAAAGAGTGATTATTCAATGTGTTACGCCTCACGAGCGCCCCCGTGAACCACATTCTACGCGAGAGGGGCCCACCGGGCCAGCCCCGCGCACACGGCTCGGATATATATTTTATTTTACATTATAAAACAATAAGTTACAACTAGAAGATGAGATTGATTCGAGATCTGAAAGGCGAGCAGAAATTTGCAGAAAAACCACGTGAATTTATCCGATTTTATCTTATTTTACGGAATTTTTCAGGAATTCGAGGCTCGCGCACGCACGGCCATCGCCCGCCCGGTACACCGGACGCCGCCCGAGCGATGGTCGCGCCGGACGCGAATCCCGGGGCGGCAACCACACCGCCCAAAAGCCCTCCCGGAACCGAGCGCTTGCGATTCGCGTCTCCTGTGCGCCGAAAAACCGGCCACACTCACGGCGCGCTCCCTCCCGCACGAGGAGAGGGAGCTGAACTATACGCGCGCGCCCCAAAAACCCTTTCCTCGCAAATGCGGGGAATTGCGCGCCAGGACCTGGCTGGCCTGATTCCGCAGGGGCGGACCCCTGTGTCCGCCCGCCTGTCATTCGTGGGTTTCTCGAATTTCCGCCCAATGTCTCCTCCCCGCACCGGTTTTGTTTCCACTTCGCGCTGACTCGTATACTTCATTTGCGCACGAATCAGGAATATTTTGATGGAAAAAAACCGAGAATTATCAGGTTTGGGCGCGAAAGGGTTACACAAAGGATGCTCAGCCGGTGCATGAGGCGTCGACGGGGCTAGTCCTCATGCGCCGGATGCGAGGCCATCATTTCATCGGCAGGTGATGCGCGAAGGTATGCGCCGCTTGTTTCAGCGTGCGTTCGCCGTCAATCGTGTCCGGGGTCTCGGAGGCGTATGGCGTCCCGGCGAGGAGCCGGTAGACCTCATGGGCGCCCTGGTGAAACTTCGGCGTGACACCGACGGACGAGAAGGCCGCGGCAATCTCCTCCATCTCGCCGATGTACCTCGCCGCCACGGAGGGGAGGCGCCGCGTTCCGGATTCCATCTCGCGGTACAGGGACTCGCGGCTGCCGAGCATCTCCTTTTCGAATTCCTCGGTCAGCCCCATCGCCTCGGCGGCGATGAGAACGGCGGTTTGGAGCGCGAGCGTCCCTTTTCTGAGTGCTGCGGAGCACATCTTGAGGCCCGATGCGCGGCCGATCTCGCTCCCGACGACGCGCACGGAGACCCCTTTTCCGTCCAGTGCGGTCATCGGGTCGGTCGATTCGCCGCTGACGTAGAACACCGGAACTCTCCCCTCCCAGGGCGGCGGGCCGACGATGATCCCGCCGTCGATATATACCCCGCCGGCTTGCGCAATGAATTTCCCGGCCCGGCGGCTGGAGTCGGGCGATATGGCGTTGCAATCGACATAGGGAGGACGATGGCCGGTGGCCTTCATGGCCGCGGCGACCTCCCGGGCCGCGTCCACCGCGCAGGCGGGCGGCATGATGGAGAGCACGAGGTCCGCCTCTTCCAACAGAGCTTCCAGCGTCGGAGCCTCGCGGAACCCCGCCGCCTGGGCCCGCTCCCGCGTGAGCGTGCTGCGCCCCGAGAGGCAGGCGACGGCTCCTAGTCCGTTTTCCCTCAAAACGCCGCCCACGGCGCTTCCCAGCTCTCCCGGACTGATGATGGCGATGGTCTGCACCGTCATGACGAACCTCCTTCATATGCTCCAAATCGCAAAATACCGCCCGAAACGGGGTTGGTGAAAAACCCCTCGTCGGGGAGCATCGCCTTTAGCGGGAAGGCCGCTTTCGCGCGAACCCCCGATCTCCCTCGACGTGTAAAAACCAACCCCCCCTACCCCCCCTTGACAGGGGGGTATAAAAAGGCGATGCGCCCCCACCGGGCAGAGGGGGCTTTGCTTTTTCTTGCCCCCCTGACAAGGGGGGGTAGGGGGGTTGCCTTGATGGGGTTTCCCTTTCATCAGGGTCGCCTTTTCGCTCTCGGTGACTTTTTCAACAACTCCCTCAAGGGGGGAGTGAAATTCGGCGCGCTCCCTCTGTGGGGCTTTTTCAACAGCCCCCCGGCGCGAGGTTTTTCAACGAGCCCATCAGGCGACGAGCGCCTCCCTGCCCACTATCTTACGGAACAGGAGAACGCAGGCAAGAAGCACGAACGTCTGAATGACGGAGAGGGTGCAGGTGAGCGATTCCGTCTCGTACTCCTGGAGGTAGTAGATGCCGGTGGATAGTGTTTCCGTGCCCGCGGTGAACAGGATGATCGAGATGGAGAGCTCGCGGATGAAGATCAGGAACATGAGGAGCCAGCCCGCGAAAATGCCCGGCTTGAGGAGCGGGATGGTGATGCGCCTGAGCGTCGTCGCCCAGGAGGCGCCGACGAGGCGGGAGCTTTGTTCCAACTCTTCCGAGACGGCGAGCATGACGGAGGCCACGTTCCGCTGCCCGTAGGGGAAGAACCGGGTGACGTAGCCGAGCAGCAGTATCCAGAGGGTGCCGTAGATGGGCGTCTTGATGTAGACGATGAGTATCCCCATCCCGAGCACGATGCCCGGAAAACCCACGGGCACGGCGCACAGGAAATCGAGCAGGCCGACAAACCTGCCCTTGCGGCGATGAATCTGGAAGGAAAGAATGATGGCCAGGATCATCGCTATCGTGGAACCCGATATGGCGAGGATGAAACTGTTCAAGATGCCGTTCGTCGCCGGCTGTATGACCGTGGGCGACCAGAAGAAAAGGATGCGCTCGTAATTCAGAGAAGTGAAATCCGCCGGAATGATCTTGCCCACCCATACGTTGTGGAGGCTCACCACGAGGATGCTGAAGATGGGCAGGACGACGGTGACGAAGATATAGAAGACGTTATACCCGAAGGCCGCCCACTTCCACCGGCCCAGGTCGATGAGGTTGGGCCGGAAGCCCTTGCCGGTCACGGTCGTGAACTCCCGGGGCGCGATGATGCGCCGCTGCACCCAGATGAAGACGGCCGTGATGACGCCGAGCGTCATGCTCATGGCCGAACCCATGTATGTGTTCGCCTGCTCGCTCACGGCCTTGGTGAATATCTGGGTGGTCAGGGTCTCCCAGCCGTAGGGAGCGCCCAGCTTGAAGGGCACGCCGAATTCCCCGGCGCTGGTGACGAAGACGATAATCGCGCCCGAAAGGATGCCGGGCGCAACGAGCGGCAGGGAGACCGTCAGGGTGGTGCGTATGAGTCCCGCTCCGCTCACGCGCGCGCTGTCCTCGAGAGAGGGGTCCATGCGCCTTAAGGACCCCACGACGAAGAGATAGATGAGAGGCGTAAAGAAAATCCCCGTCACCCAGATGATGCCGAACAGGTTGTTCACGTTCAGGAGGGCGCCCTCGATACCGAACAGGCCGCGCGCCAGATTGTTCAGCATCCCGACCTTGGGCGAAGCCAGGTTGTGCCAGGCGATCGCCCCGACGAAAGGGCTGAGGAAGAACGGGATCAGGTTCATCGGCTCGAGCCTGTCGCGCCAGGGGCAATTCGTCCGGGCGTTGATCCAGGCGAGTGAAACCCCCAGGAAGGTGGCCAGCAGGGTGGCGCCCGAACTCACGAAGAGGGTGTTGAAGAAGGATCTGCGGATGACGGGATCCTCGAACATCTCCCGGTAGTTCTCAAGGCCCCACTCCGCGCCGAAGCCCAGATCGTCCAGAACGAGGAAGCTTCCCACCACCAGTGCGATCAGGGGCGTCACCACGATGAACGTCACGAAGATGCTGACGATGGCGGTGGCCAGGTTTTCGGCCTGAAATAAGTTTCGCAGGTAACTCAGGTAGTTCCGGGGAACGGCCTCCGACCTCGATGCGCCAGCCATAATGTCCCCTCAAAAGAGCGGCTCCGGGACGGGAAGACGAAAAGGCCGCCTCCCCGCACCGGGGCATGCCGCAACCGATTAACGGAATACCTTCTGCCACTCCTTGCGCATTTTCTTGAACTTCTTCGCCGCGGCAGTCTGATCCTTGATGGGAAGGGTCTTTACCTTATTGAAATCCATCATGTATTTCTTGACAGACGCGGGCGGCTTGTAGCCCTTGAGCATGGAGTAGAAGCTGATCTCCTCCTCGGCGACGATGTCCACCGCCTCCTTGGTCAGGAGGAAATCCATCAGCAGCTTCGCTGCGTTGGGGTTCGCCGCACCTTTGACGACGCCCGCCTGCATGCCGAAGAGGACGTGGCCGTCCTTGTAGGTGCCCCACCGCAGGACCTTGGCGAGGTCCGGCTTCTTGCGGATGATCTGGATCATCCGGCCGGTGAGGTTCCACATGTCCACGGCGCCTTCGCAGTTCGCCATCAGCTGCAGCTTCGCCGAGGTGCGGAAGCCGACGAGCGGGTCGAGGGCCTTCATCTTCTTCCACATCCCGTGCACGTCGAATCCGTTCTCCATCAGGCCGATGGTCGTGAGGGAGTAGGAGGTGCTCTTGGTGACGTCGCTGACGATGAGTTTCCCCTTCAGCTTGGGGTTGTCCAGGATGTCGCTGTAGGAGTTGACCTTCAGATCCCCGACGCCGGGGCACCCTGAGTTCCAGACGGGCTGGAAGGTATAGGAGAAAGGCGCGATGAAATGGGGGTAGTCATAGAAAACCCCGCGAGCCTTGGCGTTTTCCTCGTGGTTCTTCAGCTGGCCGCTGTCGAGGGGCAGGAAGGCCCCCGCCCTGGCGGCGCCGATGAAAAAGCCCGCCGATGCGACGGCGACGGCGTCGAAACTGAACTTGTTCGCCCGTATCTCCTGGCGCGCCTGGGACACGGTGGGCCCCGTACCCTTCTGGATGGAGTTCAGCTTGAAGCCGCCTCCCAAACCATAATGCTTGATGAAGGCTGCGCGCATGCGCCGGATTGTCGGGTTGTTGAAGGAAGTTTGCAGGAAGGTGACGGCCCCCTCCTTTTTGGCGAGCGGAATCAGCTTTTTCTCCTGGGGCGAAATCGGGGTCATGCCCGAGGCGGGCGCAACGAACGCCGCAGCCAGGACAACGGCGAGAGGAATACAGCAAAGACGGGTCTTCAGGTTTCGTTTCATATCAGTCTCCTTTTATGAATCGAGCCGGTTCTCTTTCTATCAATTTTCGGATAACTGAATATACAACTATTCCCGTCGCCCGGGATAGCCGGATCAGGCCCGAATACGAAATAGCGCCGAACGAACCCGGTCGAATACGGGGTTGTTGAAAAAGGCCCCTGACAGGGTAAAGGCAACCCCCTTGAGAGGGAAACCCCATAAAGGCAACCCCCCCTACCCCCCGTGTCAGGGGGGCAAGAAAAAGCAAAGCCCCTCTA
>JAPOYD010000061.1:0-42897 GCA_026706735.1 Nitrospinota bacterium
CAAACTAATGGTGTTCTCTTTTGGACGCATAATGGTTCCGGGAGGGGTAACCGCTATATGAAAACGGCACGTTGTCGGCATAAACAGCCGTTGCTCCTCAATAAGACGACAGCCATTCATCTCCGGGCATGATGCGCCGCATGAATTCATCGAACATGGGCACAGTGAAAGCCGTATCGCCATGGCTCGGACTCCAGACCATCCCTTTGTTGATTAACTGGCTGCGGATGGGCGCCAGAGAGGTCACCCGGCGGTTCATTTCCCTGGCGACCTCCCCCGAACGATGAGGTCCTTTACCGAGTTCGGCCATCGCTCGCAGATACTTTTTCTCCGCAGGAGACAACCGATCGAACCTGACCAGAAAGAAACTCTGATCCAGAGCGGCGATGACTTGCCGGGTGGCGATTTCGACATCGGAAACCGTGATGGGAGAGCTATCGGCGACATCCCACACGTGCTTGCCCCATTCCTGAAGAAAGTAGGGATAGCATCGCGTTTTCGAAACGATCTCTTCAAGGGCGCGGGATTCTATCTCCACGCCTTCATCTCGGGCGGGTTTGTCAAGTGCAAGCCTGGCGTCTTCGGGTGACAGTGCTCCGACCTCGACAAACTCGAAAAGCCGTTCGGCGTAGGATTTCGCCTTTCCCATGCGGCCTCGCACCTGCGGCAGCCCCGCCCCCAGCATGGTCACCGGAAGCCGCCGCTGGGATATCCGGTGCAACGCGATGATCAAGGCCTCCAGCTGCTCTTCCGGCACGTACTGGAGTTCATCGAAGAAAAACGCCAAGCAGGTCGCATCCGCCCGGGCGGCGGCGCCGACGGCCTCGAACAATTCCTGCAAGTCGCTTTCGAGGTTTCCATTGTCCGCCAGTCCGGGCTCGGGGCTGACATCCAAACCCACCTCTATGTCCCGGTATGTCACTTTCAGGGCCTTCACGAATCCCGCGAGTCCTCTCAAGGCTCTTTGCGCCAATTCTTTCGCCGCACGCCTACGCGAGAGTTTCAGCAATGCCGTATATAATCGAGGCGCCAAAATAGAGGGCAACGATTGGCTTTCGGGCGCTTCTATCGACAGAACGTAGATACCGCTCGCCTCGGCTTGTTCCCGAATGAGATTCAACAGGACGGTTTTGCCGACCCCTCGCAACCCGACCAACATGTAGCTTTTGGTCGAGCGTCCGATCCTGGTCCGCTCCAGTGCGATTCGAGCGGATTCACGAATCGCATGCCGGCCGGCCAACTCTGGCGGCTGAGTGCCCGCTCCAGGCGCGTACGGGTTTCGTATCGGATCCATAACAGAGGAGTTTATATCAAAATTAGCTAATTTACAATTTATTTATAAAGTAACTAATTTCACTATAATCAAGGAATCTTCTCACCATAACAGTCAAAACAGTAGATGATCTTAATAGAGGTCCCTGCCCAGTCCCTGTCGAACCATATGAGTCGCACATTAGACCCCTCAACGAGCTTATATTAAATTAACTAATTTATAATTTATTTATAAACAAACTAATTTCACTATAATTGAGATATATCGGCAAATCCAAGCATTTATCCCATTGTCTAGAGTAAAAACAAAAGGGGATGTCAATTTTTAATTTTCAAGGGTTTTTACCGGCAGCATATAAACGCCAGCCATCTCATATAGAAACGACTACCGGAATCGAAAGGGACGACAAGCCCTCAATCCAAAGCGCGGAACCACCCGGCGATCGCGCGGCCGATCTCGTCCGGAGAATCCTCCTGGATGAAGTGAATCCCCGGTACGGTGACTTCTGTCTGGTTCGGCCAGGTGCGGCAGAACTCGCGCTGCTCGCCTACGAGGATGGCGCCGGGCTCGGCGTTCACGAACAGCTTGGGTACGGAGGATTCGCGAAGCCAGGCGGCGTAACTGCCGACAATTTCGGTTACATCCGCAGGCTCGCCCTCGATGGGTATCTCACGCGGCCAGGTGAGGGTCGGGCGACGGCCTTCCCCGGGTTCCTCGAACGGGCGGCGGTACTCGGCCATCTCCTCTTCGCTGAGCTCGCGCCTGATCGATCCGGGCAGCACGCGCTCGACGAACACGTTCTTCTCGAGAATCATCGACTCCCCACTCTCTGAGCGGAAACCCTGAAAAACCCTCCACGACGCTTCGGGCCATTGTGCCCAGGTGAGCGGCTGCACGATGGCTTCCATATAGGCCAGCCCCTTCACGGCGCCCCGATGCCGGTTGGCCCAGTCGAAGCCGAGCGCCGAGCCCCAGTCGTGCATGACGAGCGTGACGCCCTCGCCGACGCCTAAAGCCTCCAGAAGCGCGTCGAGATAGCGGCGATGCTCTATGAAGTGGTAACTGCCCGGGCCGCCGTCTTCCAGCTTGTCGGAATCGCCCATGCCGATCAGGTCGGGCGCGATGCATCGGCCCAGCGGAGCGAGGTGAGGGATAACCCCGCGCCAAAGGTAAGAGGAGGTCGGGTTGCCGTGCAGAAAGACGATTGGCTCACCCTCGCCGGTCTCGACACAGGCCATCTTGCGGCCGAGCACCTCCATGTGTTTCTTCTCAGTCCATGGCACAGCCAACCTCCTTGTTTCTTTCTGTGCGGGTTATCTTCAGGCCAGCGAGTAACGCGCAGGCGCACGTCACAAGAGCGTCTTCTGTTGCAGCGACTGGGTGGTTGTGTATCGAAGAATGCCGAAAGACTAGCCGCCGATGGCGCTCATGGTGCGCTCGGGCTGGACGAACTCCTCCTGGCCGATGAGGTGGCCCGGCGTCTTGGTGAGCACCACCTCGGCGAGCCATGTTTTTATCTCATCGTCCGGTGCGCCTCCCCTGAGCAGCTTCTTGACGTCGTGCTCGGTGGTGGAGAACAGGCAGGTCCGCACCATGCCGTCCGCCGTAAGGCGGATGCGGTTGCAGTCCTGGCAGAAAGGCCGCGTGACCGAAGCGATGACGCCTACCTCGCCCTTGCCGTCCTTGTAGCGGTATCGCGTCGCGGGGTCGGAGGGGTGGCCGCTCACGAGTTCGAGTTCGCCCTCGACGGAGAGGCCCTCCAGAATCTCCTCCGCCGTCAAGACCTTCTCGTGCGCCCAGGTGCGGTCCGCATCGAGCGGCATGTACTCGATGAAGCGCACGACGTGGCCCGTCTCGCGCGACCACCTGGCGAAGCGCGGCAATTCCTCCTCGCTCAACCCCTTGACAGCCACCGCGTTGATCTTGATCGGCGAAAAGCCCGCCGCCGCAGCCGCCTCGATACCCTCCATCACCTGGCCGAATACGTCGCGGCGCGTCATGAAGAGGAATTTGCCCGCGTTCATGGAATCGAGGCTGATGTTCACGCGCCTTAAGCCCGCCGCGTAAAGATCCTTCGCCATCTTGGGCAGGAAGACACCGTTCGTCGTCAGGGCCAGGTCCATTCCGGGTTGAACCGCCACCATCTGCTCGACGAGGTGGTGAAGATCCTTTCGAAGGAGCGGCTCGCCGCCGGTCAGGTGATAGCTCGTGAAGCCAAGTTCGGTGGTGATGCGCACCACGCGGGTGATCTCCTCGTAGTTGAGAACCTCATCGTGCGGCAGCCACGTCATGCCCTCTTCGGGCATGCAGTAGAAGCACCGGAAGTTGCACCGGTCCGTCACCGAGATTCTCAAGTCATCGTGCGCGCGCCCGTAGCGATCGAATAACGCCATTTCCCTAGCCTTCCTTTGGGGGTGCGGCCATCACCTGGCCGGTCAACGCCGTATTATACCCGCCGAGCGCCTCCACGGCATCCCGAAAAGCCTTATCGCTCAAAATATCCATCACCTTGCGTATCGCAGGCGTCTCCCAGTGTTCTTCGGGCACGATGAAATCGAACCGCTCGCGCTCCAGCGGGATGAAATCGAGGTTCAGCATCCTGGCGGCGGCGAAAATCCCCAGACCGCAATCCGCACGCCCCGCCGCCACCGCCATGGCCACCGCCATGTGCGTGGTCTCCACCCGCTCGTAGCCCCGTATGTCCTGTGGCGAGAGGCCCTCGCGCGCCATCAGGTGATCGAGCAACACCCGCGTGCCCGCCCCGCTCTGGCGGTTGACGATGGCGACATCCTCACGGCTCAGAACGGTTATCTCCTTGATCTCCTTGGGGTTCCCCCTTGGCGTCAGGATGCCCTGTTCCCTTTGTACGAAATTCACCACCACGACCTCGCGTCCCTTGAGATAGCGATCGATGTAATACCAGTTGTACTCCCCGGTTTCCGGATCGAGCAGGTGGCTGCCCGCGAGGTGCGCCTCCCCGTCGCGCACGGCGATGAGACCCGCCAGCGAACCCACCGCCGAGGCGGAAAGACGCGCGTCGTGGTGGCGCGCTCTCAACTCGTCCGCCAGAAGGTCGAGCGCGTTGTCGTGGCTGCCCGCCATGAGCAGGTTGCCCCGGATATCGGCGAGCGGCCTCAAAAGCTCCACCGTGACTTCCTCGCCCGTCTCGACTCCCTCCGAATGGGCGGGCACGCGCACCACGCCGTCCGCCTCCACGAGCGAACTGATGACGCTGGCCCCGCGCTTGGCGGGCAGGCAGACCATCCGCTCGCCCACCTGTCCGAGCTTCACGCGCAAGAACTCCTCCATCCCCAACCGAGAGGCGCTCTTCCGGTTCATGAAGGCTTTTATCCGCTCCTCCTCTCCGGGGGCCGCGCCCGCCATGTGCGCCATGAGCGGCCGCACGAACTCCTGAAGCGCCAGCACCGCCGAGACCGGGTAGCCCGGAATCCCGAGCACGGGCTTGCGCGCGCCCGATTCCGACGCACAAACGCCCAGGATGGTGGGCTTTCCGGGGAAGATGGCCACGCCGTGTACGAGGAGTTCGCCCAGCTTCTCCACGACGGCAGCCGTGTGATCCTCGCGTCCTGCGGATGAGCCCGCGTTCACCAGAACGACGTCGGCGCACTCGAGCGCGTCCCGAACCGCAGTCTCGATGGCCTCGAACCTGTCCTCCAGAATCGGGCCGGGGAGCGCCTCTCCCCCCCACTCGGCGATGAAGGCGGACAGGACGATCGAGTTGAACTCCACCAGATCGCCGGGCTTGAGTTCAGCTCCCGCTTCCACGAGTTCATCCCCGGTGGGAATGATGGCGACCCGCGGCCGCCGGCGCACCCACACCCGGGTGATGCCCGCCGCGAGCAGCGCGCCCAGATCGTAGGGCCTCAAAGTATGCCCCGCCGTAAGGATAAGCTGGCCCTCGACTACGTCTTCTCCCGCCACGCGCACGTTCTGCCAGGGGGAGAGCGCGGCCTCGATGCAGATGGCGCCGGGACTCGCCTCGTGCACGTGTTCGATCATGACGACGCAATCCATCCCCTCGGGCATCGGGTCGCCCGTATCGAGGGGGAGGGCCTCCTCACCCAGCATAAACTCCTTGGGGCTTACGGGCGTCGCGCCCGAGGTTTCCGCCGAGGCGAGGGCGTACCCGTCCATGGCGGCGGCGTGAAAGTGCGGGCTGGAAATCCGCGCGTAGGCCGCGCGAGCGGTCACACGCCCGAGCGCTTCTGGAGTCGGGATTTCCTCTTCACCCAAGCGGAAGTCGCCCACCTTCTCCAGAAGACGCGAGAGCGCTTCTTCGCGCGGGATGTTTTCGAGATAGATTTTCCGGCCCCCCTGGGCCAGGGGCAAATCGTTCATTCGCCTTCACCTGATACGATGTAAAAAATCCGCGTGCTCAATAGAGATGCACGCGCACCTGCGCTCCCTCGCGCAGCCCCTCGGCTTCGAGCGGAATCACGATGTAGCCGTCCGCCTTCGTCATGGTGGATATCATCGCGGAGTTGCCCATGAGGGGATGGGCGAGCCGCCCGTTCTCGTCCTCTTCCAGCGCGACGCGGACCAAATCCTCGCGCCCGGGAGCGGAGGCCACGTTCCTCGACAGGGTGGCTGCAAGACCTTCCCTCTCCACATCGGTACGGGCGACCTCACCGCTCAACTGCCTGATGACGGGCCGTACGAAAGCGTGAAAGATCATGAGCGCTGATACCGGATGCCCCGGAATGCCGATGACGGCCTTATCTTCGCCATCTCTCTCAATCCGCCCGATGATGGTCGGCTTGCCGGGCTTGATCGATATCCCGTGCACCAGAACGCCCGGCTCGCCCAGTGAGTCGATGGCTTCGACCGTGTAGTCGCGAAGGCCCATGGAGCTTCCGCCGGAGATGAGCACGACGTCCGCGTGACGGATTGCCTGCTCCAGGCGTTCTTTAATGACCGCGAGATCATCAGGCAGAATATCTTCGGTCTCGGGCTCGCCGCCCGCCTCGAGCACCCCCGCCGCCAGGGAGAAGCGGTTGATGTCGCGCACCTGGCCCGCGCGGGGCGTCTCGCGCGGGTCGACCAATTCATCGCCCGTGGGCAGTATCGCCACCCTGGGGCGGCGGTGGACTTCCACCGACGTGACCCCCACGCCCGCGAGCGCGCCCACGTCCTGACTTCTCAAGCGCGCGCCCGCTCCAAGAATCAACTCGTCTTTCTTGAGGTCATCGCCAACGCCAAGGACGTTCTCGCCCACGGCGGCGGGTCGCCTGACCTCCAGAGTCTCCGGATCGGGAGCGGTAGTGAACTCCTCCATCACCACCGCGTCGGCCCCTTCGGGCACCATGCCGCCCGTCAGGATGCGCGCCGCCTCGCCACGACCCACCGAAAAGTCGGGCGCCGCTCCCATGGGCACCTGACCGACTACGTCGAGATATGCCGGAATGGCCTCACTCGCGCCAAAGGAATCCGCTGCTTTGAGCGCGTAGCCGTCCATCGTGGCACGCGGGAAATCGGGCAGGTCTACGGGCGAGTGAACATCTTCGGCCAGAACGCGGCCCGCGGCGCCAAAAGAAGAAAGACGCTCCGTCCCCAAAGCGCGGAAACCCCGAAGCGCCTCTTTCGCTTCTTCGGGGGATACGACCTTGAAGAATTCCATCGGACCTCTCCGCCTTCAAAATGAAAAAACCAACCGCTGCGCGCGCAGGGCTGGCCGCAAAATTCGGAGTCGTTCAGGGGTGTTCGCCCGGCATCCCCTGTAAGGCGATAGACCGCGCTGCCCCTCACGGCCTGTTTCCCGCAACGATGTAAATGCGCGGCTGCGTAATCGCCTTCCATGAGAAACGACCAGCCGCGACGAGGAGCGCCAAGCCTCGAAACTCAGGCGCGGACAGCGGCGATCCGGCTTTTAGCCCTTCTCGCCCTCTCCGGCGGCGGACGCCTCTTTCTTCTCGGGCAGTTCCGGCTCGTCGCTCATCCCCTTCTTGAAGCTCTTGATGCCGCGAGCGAGGCCCGAGCCGATCTCGGGCAAACGCTTCGCGCCGAAGACCAGCACGCATATCGCGAGGATGACCAAAAGCTCGGGAATGCCCATATTCATCGGAAACATCGAAAAACTCCTATGGACGAACGATCAGGAAGCCGCGTCCGCGTAAACCTGCGTTGCGGCTCCGACACCATCTCCAGACTTCTTAATATACCCCAATTTCGAGAAAATTACCTCCAGCGCCGAGAGAAGGTAGACCACGTTCGCCTGGGTGGCGCCGTGGCCCATCATCCCGACCCGCCATATCTTGCCTGCCACAGCGCCCAATCCGCCGCCGATCTCGATGTTGAAATCGCCCAGCAGGCTCTTGCGAACGGCGCCGTCGTCCATCCCGTCTTTCAGCGCGATGGTATTGAGTGTGGGCGTACGCGCGCCCTCCCGGGCGAACATGGAAAGACCGAGCGCCTCAACGCCCGCCTGGAGCGCCTGGCTCGCCAGGGCGTGCCTCGCAAAGCGGGCTTCCAAACCCTCATCGAAGATGATCCTGAGCGCTTCCCTGATCGCGTAGTTCATGGAGATGGGGCCCGTGTGGTGATAGACACGCTCGTTGCCCCAGTATTTCTCCACCATGCTCACGTCGAAATACCAGCTCGTGACCTTCGATTTGCGCTCGCGCACCTTGCCGAGCGCGCGCTCGCTGAAGGTGATGGGCGCGACGCCCGGCGGACACGCCAGGCACTTCTGCGTGCCGCTGTAGGCGACCTCCACCCCCCATTTGTCGAGTTCCACGGGCACGCCGCCCAGAGACGTGACGCAATCGAGCAGCAAAAGCGCGCCGTGCTCGCGGCACATCGCGCCGATTTCCTCCATCGGCTGGAGCACGCCCGTGCTGGTCTCGGCGTGGACGAGCCCCACCATCACGGCGTCAGGATTGGCGTCGAGGGCTGCTTTCAGGTCGTGGGGGTCGATGGGCTGCCCCCAAGGGGCCTCCACCGTGACAACATCCGCTCCGTAGCGCGCGGCCACGTCGCTCATGCGTCCGCCGAACACGCCGTTCACGCAGATGACGGCCTTATCGCCCGGCTCGATGATGTTGCACACCGAAGCCTCCATCGCAGCGCTGCCCGTGCCCGATACCGGGAACGTCACCTGGTTCTCCGTGTTGAAAAGATCGCGCAGCATCACCTGGCAGTCATCCATCACCGCCAGAAAATCGGGGTCCAGATGCCCCACCACGTGGGTGCTCATGGCTTTCAGGATTCTCGGGTGAACCGGGCTGGGCCCCGGCCCCAGCAATAAACGCAGATGCGGATTCAGCTCTTCAGACAAGACTTATCCCTCGCTCGAATCAGGTGTTTGGAATGGATGAGAAGCCTCTGACCTTCGCACCAGGCCCCTCGTTCCGAAATACGACCGCGAGATACTACCACACGCCCCAAACACCGCAAAGGGGTGTGAGGGGTGAATAAGGCGTCGTTGTTTCGTGTGAATGATGAGAAATGGGAGAAGCGATTCGAGTGAACTGAGTTGACAAGCATCCTAACGAGAACCCAATATGGAGATGGGTAACCGGCATACAATCTGGAAGAAAAGAGAACTTTAAGGGGAAAGAACGATGACCGAATTCGAAATAGCAACCCTGGCATTCCAAAAATCGACTCTGGAGTTGCAAAAAGCCGCGATCACAGCACAATACGCAGCCATATGGGTGGCCGGCGCGGTAGGTTTTGCGCAGTGCGCGCTCATCGGCGTGGGGCTTTTGTTCATGCGTCGCGCGGCGATCGCGCGGGACAAGGCGCTGGATATACTACTCCAGCGAACGGAAAACAGCAGTAAGGCGCTGGATGCGCTCATCAAGCAAACAGAGGGAAGCAACACGGCGCTGGATGCGCTCATCAAGCGAACAGAGGGAAGTAGCACGGCACTGGATGTGCTCATCAAGCGAACAGAGGACAGCAGCAAGGCGTGGGATGTGCTTATGAAGCGAGCGGAGGACGACAGCCTCGCGTTGCGAACCCTCATCGAGCGAACGAGCAAGTAGAACCGACTATATCGACCAACCGAAAACTCAGGTGATCGCCTCGTCCTATTCCCCGTCCAACGCGATGTTGTCGTAATCGGGAATGGCGCCCATGCCCTTCTTGGCGGCCATGGATTTGCGCTCGTATTCCATCACGAGTTCCCCGCGCTGGTTGTAGGCGCGCGTCTTGATGGTGACGATCCCGCGGTCGGGCCTGCTCTTCGATTCGCGCTTGTCGAGAATTTCCGATTCCGAGTAGAGCGTATCGCCCGCGAAGACGGGGGCGGGCATCTTGATGTAGGTCCATTCCAGGTTCGCCACCGAGCGGTAGGAGGTGTCGGTGACCGTCATGCCGGCCACGACGGCCAGCGTGAGGGCGGAGTTCACGAGCGGCTTACCGAACTGGGTCTTCGACGCATAGTGGGCGTCGAAATGAATCGGGTGGGTGTTGTTCGTCAGCAGGGTGAACCAGGTGTTGTCCGATTCGAGTATGGTGCGGCCCGGCCTGTGCTTGATGACCTCGCCCACCACGAAATCCTCATACCAGCGTCCCATCTGAAAATCAGGCATTGTTATTCTCCTCATCATCCGCTCCTTCGGGGACTGTTGAAAAAACTCCTCGTCGCGGGCATCGCTTTTACCCCCTGTTAAGGGGGGTAGGGGGGGTGGTTTTCGAGTCGAGGGAGGGAGGGTGAAGCATGGTCCCCTCCGCACCCCCCAACCCCCCTTGTCGGGATTGTTGAAAAACCCTGTTTCGCGAGCGGCGGCATGGAGGTTCACGGGGCGTGGGCGGGCGCGATGGTTTTGTAGGGACAACCCTCCGTGGTTGTCCTGCCCTCCGTGGTCGTCCTTCGTGAGGACAGGCACGGAGGCCTGTCCCTACGGTGAACAATTCGATGTTCGGGATTCCCTCCCTCCTCAAGGGAACTTTTTCAACAGCCCCTCTAGGCGGGGTACTGCTCCAGAAGCCTCTTGGCGATGATGAGGCGCTGAATCTCGTTCGAGCCCTCGCCCACCACTAGGAGTTTCGAGTCCCGGAAATAGCGCTCCACGGGCAACTCCTGGATGTAGCCCATGCCGCCGTGCACCTGAATGGCCTCGCTCGCGCAGAACTCCGCCGTCTCCGAAGCGAAGAACTTGGCCATGCCGGCCTCTAAGTCGCACCGCTTGCCCTGCGCCTTCAGGTTCGCCGCGTGATACGTCATGAGCTTCGCCGCGTGGATGCGCGTTCCCATCTCGGCGAGTTTCGCCTGGATCAGTTGATGCCCCGCGAGCGGCTTGCCGAATGTCTCGCGCTGCTGGGAATAGCGCATCGAATCCTCAAAGGCCGCGCGGGCGAGGCCCACGCTGCGCGCCGCCACGTTGACGCGGCCGCCCTCGAGCCCGCTCATGATCATCGGAAAGCCCTCGTTCTCCTGGCCCAGGAGATTCTCGAGCGGCACGCGCGCGTCCTCGAAGACCAGTTCGCTCGTGCGGATGCCCCGGTAGCCCATCTTCTTGAGATGCCTGCTCACCTGGAAGCCGGGCGTTCCCTTGTGGACGAGAATGCAGGAGATGCCCTTCGCCTTGGGCTTTTCGGGATCGGTGCGCGCGAACACGCTGAACATCGTGCCGTGCTCGGCGTTCGAGATGAACATCTTTGAACCGTTCATCACCCACTGGTCGTCTTCTCGCACCGCGCGCGTCTTGAGAGCGGCGGCGTCGGAACCCGAACCCGGCTCGGTGAGCGCCATGCCCGAGTGCCACTCGCCGGTGGCCATCTTGGGGAGGTAGGTCTTTTTCTGCTCATCCGTCCCGTAGTTCAGGATCATCCAGGCGGTCATCATGTGCGTGCCCAGGATGCCCGCCACGCTCATCCAGCCGACGGAGAGCTCCTCCATGGCGATGGCGTAGCACACCTCGTCCATGCCGCTCCCGCCGTATTCCTCAGGAATCGTGAAGCCGAAAAAGCCCAGTTCCTGCATCTTCTCCACGACGGGCGTGGGGTATTTGTCGGCGAGCTCGTATTCCATGGCGATGGGCATGACCTCGCGATCCACGAATTCCTTCATCATCCGCTGAACGCTCGTCTGTAGCTCGGTGAACTCGAAATGCAATGGACGCTCCTTCCTGAAATTGAATAACCGGAATTTTCGCCAAGTATTAAATCACACCGTCGCCGCGCAAGTCCGCCACGTCGTCCGGGGAATAGCCGAGAGCCTCCAGCACCTCTTCGGTATGCGCGCCCAGCTCCGGCGGGTGTTCGAGTTTCGGCGTCATCTCGCTGAACTTCACCGGAAAGCGGCACATCTTTAAGTTTCCGTATTCGCCCGCCACTTCGGGGAAAATCTCGCGGTGCGCCGTCTGGGGATGATCGCACACCTCGCCCAGATCGTTCACCGCCCCGCAGGGAACGCCGGCCTCGAGAAAAATCTTCCGCCACTCCTCGCGTTCCCTGGTGGCGAGGATCGGCAGCACCTGTTCGAGCAGGGCGTCCTTGTTCTCGTGCCTGTCGGCGTTGGTCGCGAAGCGCGGGTCGTCCACCCATTCGGGATGCCCGAGGACATCGGCGAACAGCCGCCAGGTGTTCTCGTTTCCGCAGGCGACGCCGATGAGCTTTCCCCCCTTGGCGGGATAGGCCCCGTAGGGCGCCAGAAAGTGGTGCCCCACGCCCACGCGGCTCGGCTTGGCGCCGTGGAGGAAGTAGTGAAAGTGGAAGTAGCCCTGCATGCTCACCATGCAGTCGAACATCGAAACATCGAGTTCCTGGCCCTCGCCCGTCTTGTCGCGCTGCCTGAGCGCCATCATCGCGCCCAGGGCCACGAAAAGCCCCGTCACCCCGTCGCAGATGGAATGGGCCATCTTCGCGGGGGATTCGGGCGGGCCCGTCATCTCCATGATGCCCGCCTCGGCCTGGATGAGGCCGTCGAACGCCTTCATGTCGCGGTAGGGGCCGTCCTGCCCGTAGCCCGAGGTGTGGATGTAGATGATGTCGGGCTTTATCTTCTTCACCTCCTCGTACCCGAAGCCAAGCCTGTCGATTGCGCCGGGGCTGAAGTTTTCGAGAAAGACGTCCGCACTCCCGAGCATCTCGCGTAAAATCTTCTTGCCGCGCTCGTCTTTGAGGTTCAGCGTCACGCTCTTCTTGTTGGGGTTCACCCAGAAGTGCACCGCCCCCTCGCCGAAGACCGCGTCGTCCCAGAGCCGGACCATGTCGCCCGTGCCGGGCACCTCGACCTTTAGGACCTCCGCGCCGAAATCGGCCAGGTGGCGCAGTCCCACCGGCCCGCTGATGGATACCCCCAGCGAAACGATTCGAACGCCGTCGAGCGGAAGCGCCATTTTATGACTCCCCGGAAAAGTGCGTCCCTAAAACGAGGCAACGGACTCATCGACGACCAGGCCCACGCCCTCGCGACTCATGCGGTTTCCCGACGAATGGGTCCATGCGAAACCACGAAAGGAGGCATGACAATACACCATCGATTTCAGGGATGACAAGGCGATGCGGGGTCAATTCCGAGCGGGAAGCGAGGGATTGTCGCGATTGAAGAATGAGCGATTGCCGACCAAAGAGAGAAGCGTTCTTATACCGGCACGAAATCACTCCCCCGCTTCGTCGAGGTAAGCCTGGAAATCTCCCGAGACCTGCGAGATGAAGGACGCGGCGTAATCGAGCGCGATGAACTCCATGTCTTCGGGGTCGTCGTCCACCTCGTCCCTGAGTTCGGTGAGGACGCCGAGATATTCCCCGGCCCTGGGCCCAGCGGCGGTATCTTTTTTCTCGGCGGGCGCTTTGTCCACCTCCACGAAGTCCGCGAACGGGCCCACCTCGTAGGAGATGAAGCAGAACATGTGATAGAGCGCCTTCTCCTCGACGCCGCCCTCGCCCTGCGCGTCTTTTCTGAGTTCATTCAATTTCGCCAAAACGGGTTCGTGCTTCAACGGCGTCTCCTCATTTCTTCAGCCTGCTCAATCAAGCGGCGTTTAATATGCTCTTCAGAAAACTACCGGAGACCTGATTCAAACAGCCCCACGACCATGACAAGGCGCGTTCTTCGCATATCACCGCGCCCGCGCCTCCACGCCCGCCATGCGCTCGAGCACCTTGACGATGGCGATGTGGTCGAGTTCCCCCTCCCCGTTCGCCACCAGGGAGTTGAAAATCTGCGCGACGAGCGATGCGCCCGGAAGCGCCACTTCGCGCTCGCGCGCCTGCTCCAGCGCGTAGCGCAAATCCTTCACGTGGCTCGTTATCTTGCCTCCGGGTGAGAAATCGCCCGAAAGGATTTTCGGCGCCTTGACCTCCAGCCCCCCGCAGCGCGCGAGGCCTGCGCCCATGACGTCCACGAGCGCCGCGGGGTCGAGGCCGGCCTTGGCTCCGAACACGAGCGCCTCGCCAACGCCCAGGAAAGTGACGGCGACGAGAATCTGGTTCGCGAGCTTGGCGATGCACCCCGAACCCGCCGCCTCGCCCACGTGCACCACCTTCGCTCCGAGAACGTCGAGCAGGGGCTTGCAGCGCGCGAAGACGTCCCCGGGGCCGCCGGCCATGATGGCGAGCGTTCCCCCGGCAGCCCCCTCGGGCGCGCCCGAGACCGGCGCGTCGAGCATCCCGACGCCCTCCCCGGAAAGAGCCTCGGCGACCTCGGCGGAGAAGGCCGGGTCGTTGCTCGTGCAGTCCACGAGAACGCCCCCCGGCTTCATGGCGCCCAGGAGGCCGTTTTCGGCGTAGACCACGTCTTTCAGGTTGGGCGCGTCGGGCAGCATGGTGAACACGACTTCCGAGTGCTCCGCCACTTCGGCGGGCGAACCACACGCCTTGGCGCCCTCCCCCGCGATCTCATCCACCGGCGGACGGCTGCGGCTCGAGACCGCCAGCGGATACCCCGCCGCCAGAAACCGCCGCGCCATGGGCTTTCCCATGAGACCCAGACCCACGAAACCAATAGCCGTCTTGGACATCCATTTCCTCCCGGTTGTGTATGGCGCGCTATCGCTCCCTACGCCGTCTCCGGCGGGACGAGCGGTTCGAGGAGGGAGACCAATCCCGGCAAGTCTTCCTGCACCGTCTGCCACACGATATCAAGGTTTACGTCGAAATACGCATGAATGATCCGATTGCGCATGCTGATGATTTCATCCCACGGAATGGCGGGCAACTGCTCGCGGGCGGCTTCGGATATGCGGGTCGCGGCCTCTCCCAGAATGGCGATATCCATCATCAACGACAAGACCAACTGGCGATCCGTGTTCAGGTCGTCTCGCGTTCGGCCACGCGCAAAAGACACCGCCTCTTGCGCGGCATCCAGCATGTGACGCAGACGAATTTCATCCTCCCTGCGCATACTGGACTTCCGCCGCGTCGAGAACATCCTGCCGAAAATAGCGGCTCAAATCCTCAGGTGTCCGCAAGTCCACCTTCCGCCCGCCGAACAGGTCCGACAATTCCCGCTCCATGCCGGCCACGCCCAGCAGTCCCGGTGCGCGGCCCGGCTCGAAGTCGACGAGCACGTCGACGTCGCTCTCGGGTCCGAAATCCTCGCGCAGCGCCGAGCCGAAAATGGCGAACCGCTTCACGCCATGCGCGCGGCAAAACGCGGCGAGCCTCTCTTTGGGGATGGAAACTTGCGAATTCACTTTCTTGTCCTCATCGCAATGCGTTCTCTTCTTGATGATAAGACAACCGCATGGGCGAGACAAACGGAATCAAACCCGATCAAGACGGAGTTGTTGAAAAAGTCCGAAAAGGGGAAATGATGTCTCAAAGAGTGCCGCCCAATGCGGGATGGTGGTTTTGCTCCTCGCTTTTGATCGTCATTCCGGCGAAAGCCGGAATCCATTTACGGGTATGGGTCAATACGCGGCGGCGTTTCATTCCCCGCCGATGCGCGGGAACCCTAATGAAGGGCAAAAAGCATATAAATGGATTCCGGCTTTCGCCGGAATGACGGTGAGCACTCTCGATTTGGGGGGATCAGCAATCACTTTGGTGAACTTTTTCAACAACCCCAAAGCGGGAGGGGTCGCCCGAATCCAGAGCAGGGACCGTTCGCGAACGTGGGCCGTTCACAAGAACGGCCCGCTACGGGTCGATTCCAGCGAGTAACAACCGCACCGCAATTTGATGAATTTTCTGGACTTTTATGTTCTCGATGATTATCTTCAGCCGATCAGCGAAATCATGGAGACCCAAACACATGAAAAAAGCCTTTCTCTTCAAGACCGTGCTCGTCTTATCTCTGCTGCTTCTCACAGCTAACACCTTCGCCGAGCAACACAAGAAAAAACGCGGCACGCCCGCCGAGGCGCAGGCCATGGTGGCCAGAGCCGTCGCCCTGTTCGACAAGGAAGGCGCCGAAGCGGCCTTCGATCGCATCACCAACCACCCCGCGCCCGAATTCAAACGCTTGGACCTCTACGTTTTCGTGGGCAAGGCCAAGAATGTGACCATCGTCGCCCACGCCCAGACCCGCACGCTTATCGGCACCGACTCCACCACGCTCATCGACCCGGGCGGCCTCAACATCGGCCGCGCCATTCTCGATAAGGTGAAACCCGAGGGCGCATGGGTCGATTACGGCTGGAAAGATCCCCTCACGGGCAAGATCGTGCCCAAGTCCTCATGGGTCGTCCGCCACAAGGGCTACATCTTCGGCTGCGGCGTCCACAAGCCGTGAGTTGAACCTGAACGATGCGGGTAGAGGGTCTACGGTTTTCGTTGTAGTTGTAGCAGGACAACACTTTCGTGTTGTTTTGCCCCCTGTGGTTGTCCCTCCTGATCGTCCTCCAACAGGACAGGCACGGGGGCCTGTCCCTACGACTCAATTTCGAACGATGAGCACCGCCGATCCTTCCCCTCCTCGGGAAAGCCTGGTCTAGAACTGCCGCACGAAGCGCAGTTCGGCGCGGGTGCGCTTATAGTCGTAAAGCTGGGCGTTGGACTCGCGCTTTTCGTTCACCACGATGAGCTGGGGGCTGAAGCCGAAGGTCGTGAAAGCCCTGTTGAAGACCGAGACGCTGAAAATGCGGACCTCGTCCTCGCGCGATGAGTTGTCGGGGACAAATGGAAACCAGTTGCCCTGATAATCCGTCGTGCGAAGCTCTGCGTTCCCCCCCACGGTGAAGCCGAAGGGAAGAGCGATCGAGGCGCCAAGGCGTCCCCACCGGCTGCGGTTGCGCCAGGTTTGCGATTCCGGATCTTCGGCCGCGTAGCCGAACGCACCCCGGATCTGGAGCGTCGGCGTGAGCACCCACGAACCCACCAGCGCGAGATCCAGCTGCGGGCCGTCGAAATGCTTGTCGCGCTCGTAGTTGCGCTCGTGCCAGGAGGCGCGCCCGCTCAGGCGGATGCGGCGCGTGAGGCGGTGTTCGAGCTCGAAGCGCGCGCCGAACTCGTGGCTGTGGATGAGACCGCCGCTTCTGCGCTGGCGCGCACTGGCGAGCAGGCTCATCTCAGTGTTGGGACTCATCCACCAGCGCGGCCCGGCGTGCAGGGAGACCGTCATTTGATCGAAGCGGCTCCCCTCGTATTCCCTGCGCGAGATGTCCGTCCCCATGCGCAGGCGCAGGCGCTCGCCCAGGGGATACTGATATTCCGCCCCGCCCCAGAAGACGAAACCGAGGCCCGAGTTTTCACCCTCGAAATTGTTGCGGCGGAAGGGCAGATCGTAGATGTAGATGACTTCTGAATCCGACACCGCGCCGATGTTCGTGTCCGGCGCCAGGGAAAAGCCGAAATGCGCGCTCCAGCGCCTGCGCGCGCGCATGATGCGCAGGAAGCGGTTGATGTTGGCGACCATCGCCTTGGGGGGCTTTCCGGCGAGGACGCGATCGAAATGCCGGCGCGAGAGATCATCCTCTTTTTTGTAGAAGAACGCCCGCGCGAGTTCGAGCCGCACGCGCACGAGGGCGGGCTTCTCGATGAGGATGACCCTGAGCGCGGAGATGGCTGCATCGAGAAGCGCCGTCCTCTCCTTCGCCTTCGCCGGAGGCAGGCGCCTGGAAGCCTCGATGGCCGAAAGGCCGTAGAGGAAGAGCACGTCCGTCCTGTCGGCGCGGCCTTTCGACTCTCTGGCGATGGGGCCCAGAAGTTTAAGCGCCTCGAAATAGCGGCGCTGCTTGACCAGCCCGCGCGCGGCCCGGACCTTCGGGTCCCTGGAAAGGTGAGACTGCGAGGGCGCGGCGTCGGCGTCCCCCGCCGCGAGGTGCGCAAGCGCAAGGAGCATGATGCAGACGATGAGCAGAATGGATTTTTTCATGATTTGCGGCGTGAGACGAGCGAATCCGCTTCTCGTCCGTTTCCTCCTTCGGCGACGAAGTTCGCGTTTGCGCCGCTCGGCGAGGAGGAGCCCCATCCGAACGGACGATGCCGAAGTCTGCTACATCGGCCCCCTAAAATCAACTCCCCCGCCTCCCGGCTCGAAACCAACCCCCCCTACCCCCCTTAACAGGGGGGTAAAAATAATGCCCCCCCGGCAAGGGGGCTGGGGGATTCGGAGCGAGGCGAAAAGAGGGCGGCCGCGTGGCCGCCCTCCCTTCCCCGCATATTGCTCCGCCCCCGAACGCGGGGCATATACCGGCCGACTTGCGCCGCTACTACTGCCTGTGCGCGCTGAACGCGCCCGCGACGTGCCCGTTGGAGAAGTTGGCATTGAACTCACCCAACACCGAGGCCGGAGCCAGCCTGGCGGCTCCATCGTCTTCAGCCGGAGTATCTTCCGCGGCCCCGTAGAAGGCGCCGTTCCACGCCGCTTCGTCTCCGCCGCCATTGGCCGTGCCGCTGAATTGGTTGGTGGTATTCTCATAATCGGCTTTCAGGTTGACGCTCCAGGCGTTCTCCTCGCCACCGGACAAGACGAAGTCCGAAACACTGCCTTCGACGGAGTATTGCTTGTTGACGGCCACGTCGTTCCCTCCGAAATACGCCGTCAGGCCGACGTTCGCCGTGAAGGTGCCCGAGGTGGCGGTATCAACCTTGCCGTCGGCGGTGAACGTTTTCTTCACGTACACGCCTCCGGCGCCGCCCTCGTAGCTCGCCGTGCCGAAGACATTCGAAATATCGGTAATGGGAAACACATTGATTCCCACCGCGCCCACGAAGGTCTGTACGGCGTTGTACGTGGTTGCGCCGTCTTCTTCCGTCTTCTTCAACCAGAAGCCGTAATAGAAGTAATCGGCGTCGGGGACGTCGACCATGGCGCCTGCGGCCGGGGTGAAAATCCAGCTGCCGGCGGCATTGGTTACCTTGCCGTCCGCGTCGAGCGTGATCGTGCAGTTGCCGCCACTTTCGCTATTGCACTTGAGCGTGCCTGGCGCGCCGTCGAATGTGCCCATCGCCTCAAAGGCAGGGGCGCTCTCGTTCACGTCCGTAGTGCTCGCGTCGTCATCTACTACCGCGTTGAAAGTGAGCAAGGCCGCACCGCTGGCGCGGAAACTGGGAGACGCCAGCATCGTGACATTATCGGCGGTGATTGTGAGAGCTTCATTCGTGACTGCCGGGGTATCGTTGTCCGTGTTGGTGCTCAGGTCAAGGGGATACACCGTGGCGAACTCTGTGGGCTTGGGCGCGGCGATGTCGGTGTAGACGCCCACGATTTCCGTCTCGCCGTCATCATTGGGGCCGAGCGCATGCATGCTTCCATCCCAACCCTCGACGGCCGCCAACGACTCGGCCCTCATGAACGCCGGATCGTCCATGGCCGCCCCTGGAACGGCGATCTTGACGGCCACGGCGCCGTCCTCGTGCGCCGCGGTGACCGTATAGTTCTCGGCGGCGTTCGCCGAGTCGAAAGGCGCCGTGGTGCTCTCCGTGCCCTCATTGTTGATGGCCTCGGCTTTCGTCTCGGCCGCTTTCGTCACCGCCGCTACTCTCGCCGCTTCCATCGCCATGCGTTCCGCCTCGAGCTCTTCGGCCGAGGTGCACGTCATGTCCGCATTCCACCGACCGCCATCCGCCTCGCACATCTCCTGCGGGGTCGGTTCCGGCGTCACCGGGGGCTCCGTGGGCGTCGTAGCCGTGCCGCCGCCACTGCCGCTGCAGCCCGCCAGCGTCACCGCGAGCAGGAGCGCCACTGCGAATACATACAACTTGTTGATGGGTGTTTTTACGCAGAACAACATAGAGTGAGTCCTCCTCATCGTCGTGATAAGGCCTCCATGAGAAGGCCCCCGTATGAGGCCTCCTGAAAGAAGACCTCCCGTGTGAAACTAGAGAATCAAATTGCCATCCTTCTGATCATAGAGTCAGAATCCGCCCTGGCCCCGACGGCCATGCGAACGGAAAATCCATCCGAAAACATACGATTTGTCGGTGGGTGTTTTGGTGCAGAACAACAATTGGCGCACAGCAGCATTGAGTGAGTCCTCCGCATCGTCGTGACAAGGCCTCCATGAGAAGGCCTCCCGTGGTGCTAGAAAATCAAATTACCATCCTTTTGACCATGGAGTCAAAGTCTGTTTCGACCCCTATACCATGTTACTGGAACTACCTGAGCGGAACATAAAACGCATCATGCCTCTTACAACCGTTTCCGATATTCAACCTCCTTTCTCCTGAGTACCCGACTTTCCGGTGTCCTCCGATTCTCATGATCATGTTGCCCGAAACCACTCTCGCTCACGCGTTTCGCGCGGAAGCTCACCTCGCAACGTTAAAATCATGAAGTCCCTTTTGATTTACCACATCCGCCTTTCGCGTTCAAGCCCTATTTTACCTATCATTCACAAATGGGGGTAGAGGATTTTCCCCTGCCGATGCGGGAACAACTGCGGTTTCGCACTTCGCCCCGGCGCAGCGGGCCGGGCCGCATTGCGTGAAACCGGCGGCCGTGAAGCGCCGTTCGCACGCCTTCATCTTCCCCTTCCCCGGCCGGGTCTTCCGGAACGGCGCCTTCTTTTGTTTCGTGATCGCCTCGGGCGTTAATGATATAGTTTCCCGGACGCGATACATACCGATGGTCATGCGACGACCCATGCGGCGCGAATGGAGAACCCGATGGACAATTCCGAATATGAGAAGAAACTGAATCAATACCTGCGCCTTGCCTCGTTTCCCGTGGCGGTGAAGTTCCTCAACTCCTGGGAGGAGGTTCCCCCGAGGACGAAGCGTCCCAGGGAGCACCTCGGAAATCAATTCACTACCTGCCAGGCGGTCTCCATGGCGCGGCGCTACGGCTGGGCGCTCGCCCTCGGGCGCGAGGACAGCAGCTGCGTGCTGGGCGCGATGGCGCTCGGCCTGGAGAAGCGCCTGCCGCACTACACCGAGGGCAACCTGTGCATCGACCTCTATACGGAGAATCTCGAAGCCGGCCGCCTGAGCGAAGAGAGCGTGCCCCGGCTTCCCGAGGGGAAATACGTGGGCGTGCTCGTCGCGCCGCTCCACCGCGCGGCGTTCACGCCGGACTCCATCGTCATCTACGGAAACGGGGCGCAGATCATGCGGCTGGGACAGGCGTGGCTCTGGAAGCGCGGCGGGACGCTCGACAGCGCGTTCCGCGGCAGAATCGACTGCGCCGATCTGGCCATCGCGCCGCACACGGAGGGAGAGCCGCAGATGGTCGTGCCCTGTACGGGAGATCGCATCTTCGGGCAGGTGCAGGACCACGAGGTGGCGTTTTCGTTTCCCTTCTCGGCGACCGAGGAAATTCTCGAAGGCCTCGAGGCCACGCACAAGGCGGGGGCGGCGCGCTATCCGGTGACGAACTGGCTGAATTACTCGGGCGGCTTTCCGCCTTCTTATGAGCAATACCGCGATATGCTGGAGGAGGAGTGATGGCCTCGCGACCCCCTCCCGCATTGGGGTTGTTGAGAAAGACCCGGTATGAAGGCGACGGGATACCGCCTTGACGGAGGGAGTGTAGGGGTCGCATATATGTCGGACATATATGTCCGACCTACAACAGAAACCGCAATGACGCCGGAATGACGGCGGTGGTGAATTCCGACTGAGCAAGGAGGAATTCTTCCGGACAAGGAGGGGCTTTTTCAACAACCCCACATTAGTCGAGTTCGATCTGACAGAGCGCGTAGAGGCGGCCAGCCCCTGCGTTTTCTTCGTTTCAAAACAAAGACGAACAACAACAAGCACGTGTTTCACCGGAGGATGAAGATGGAAACGAAGGACCAGGGAAACAAGGGGGGCGTCAATCGTCTGCACCGCGCGGCGCTCATCAGCGAGACGGCGGTCGTCGTGGAATCGCTGCTCGCCGAGGGCGCGGATGCGAACGCGCGCGACGAGAAAGGACGCACGGCGCTCTACATCGCGGCGGCGTTCAACGAGACGCCCGGCATTGTGGACACACTGGTCAAAGCGGGCGCAGACGTGAACGCCCCCGACGCCGTCGGCGCGACGCCCCTGCACGCGGCTGCGCGGCACGCCCCGGCGCCCGGGATCGTGCAGGAGCTGCTCGAAGCCGGAGCGGACCACGAGGCCGCGGACAAGTACGGGCGCACGCCCCTGCACGTCGCCGCGCAAGGGGAGAGGCCCGCCGTGGTGGAGGCGCTCATCGGCGGCGGGGCGGAGGTCGACTCGCGCGATCAATATCAACGCACACCCTTGCACCTCGCGGCGGCGTTCAACGAAATCCCGGGCGTCGTGAAAACCCTGGTGGACAGGAAAGCGGACGTGAACGCCCGTGACGAGAACGGCGGCCCTCCCCTGCATGCGACGGCGCGACACGCCTTGACGCCCGAGAAGACGAAGACGCTGCTCGCCGCCGGGGCGGACCCCCGGATCAGCGATAAATACGGACGCACGGCCCTGCACTTCGCGGCGCAGGGTGATTCGCCCACAATCGTGAACATACTGATCGAGGCGGGCGCGGAACTCCACGCGCGCGACGCGCGAGGGGGCTGGACACCGCTCCACCTGGCGACGTGGGTCTGCAAGACGCCCTCCGTCGTCGCCACCCTCCTCGACGCGGGCGCGAACACCGGGGTGCGCGACGAAGACGGCAAGACGCCCGGTGACTTCGCCGAGAAGAACGTCTTTCTCAGAGACGATGCGGTCTACGAACGATTGAAGTAGGGAAAATTCCGGGCGAGGAGGGGTCGTTGAAAAAGGCCTCCCTAACAAGAATTTGACTTCTCAATCAACATATTCTTATGAAACGACTCCCCCCTTGAGAGTTTTTGCCATCCGGCGAGAGAGTAATTCACTCCCCCCTTGAGGGTCGGCCTTTCCTCCTCGGGAAGGCCGACAGTGAGCTAAGGGCGCAAGCCCGCAAGCGAACTGGTGGGGGGAGCTTTTTTGTCTGTGGTATGTCCCCCCACCGAATCGGCCTTCGCCCAAGGGCTCGGCCTCTTCGTTGGGCTTTCCCCTCGGGAAGCCCAACCCTCAAGGGGGAGTGAACTTCAAAAGCGTGCGCGCAACCCAAAATCGCTTCCTAGGGCTTTTTCAACAATCCCGAGGAGCGAGGAATCGATGATTTTGCAGGGGCAGACATATTTGTGCGTCCCTGAGAGGCAACGCGGCTTTTGCACCGGCTTTCCACATGCGCCGGAATGACGGTAAAATCGGACGTCAAGAAAATACCACTACCAGACCAAAAAGCATCCGGATCACGATGGGAGCAGTGGTATGACTCTACACACCAGGGCGCACCGAACGGCGCTTGCGGTCGCGCTCGCCGGTTGGCTGATTCCGATGTTTGCCGTCGCAGCTCCCGTATCGTGCGCGCATTGGAACACGCTCGTCTTTTTCATTCGCGCCGACGCGGCTGACGCCGCCCGCTGCCTCGAAACGAAAGACGCGAACGCGCGCGACGCGGCCGGTCTCACCCCCATGCACCGCGCGGCGGGGTTCGGAAGGACGCCCGCCCTAGTGAGAACCCTGGCGAAGGCGGGCGCAAAGCCCAACGCGCGCGACGCGAACGGCATGACGCCGCTCCACCTGGCGGTGAACTTCAACAGGAACCCCGCCGTCGTGACCGCGCTCATCGCCGCCGGGGCCGAAACCGAAGCGAGAGAGCAGCGCGGGTGGACGCCGCTCCACATCGCGGCGGCCTTCGGCAAGACGCCCGGCGTGGTGCGCGCGCTCGCGAAGGGGGGCGCCAAGGTGGGCGCGCAGACGGGGGTCGGGCGCACGGCGCTCCATCTGGCCGCGCAGGGAGGCTCGTTCGCCACCGTGGCCGCGCTCGTGAAAGCGGGAGCGAAGGTGAACGCGCGTGACAACTACGGACGCACGCCGCTGCACCTGGCCGCACAGGGGAGTTCGCCCGCCGCCGTGCGCGCGCTCGTGAAGGGGGGCGCGGAGGTGGACGCGCGCGATACGCGTGGGGGGTGGACGCCGCTTCCCCTCGCGGCGTGGTTCGGCAAGAGCCCCGCCGTCATCAAGGCCCTCATCCAGGCGGGCGCGAACCCGAACCTGAAGGATAAATCAAACCGGACGCCGCCCGATTACGCGAGGCACAACAAGGCCCTGAAGGGGAGCCTCTCTCTTTTCAAGAAGAAATGAACTCCCCCACCCCCGGGAGACGACCGGCGGCGCGCAGGCAATCCTGTCTCATCCCGATCCGCAACCGCTCCTTTATCCGTCGCAATTCCCCGCATTTCCCGTCATCGGACACAAGACGCGCCCGTGTATGATAGCGAAGCGCATCGCAGCGTTCGAATTTAGGGAATTTCCGTAAATATCGATAAATTCACGGGGTTTTTCGATAAATAAATTGACTGGTTTTCCGGGAGATTTCCGGCCCGGTTCAGGCCGGGAACGCGGCTGATACTGCACCTGACGGGTGGAATCCGGAAGGCGAAAATGCGGGGAAATGCAGCGCGCGCGAACCTCCCGCAGGCGCGCAGGGAAACACCCGGCGACGGGGGCCGTGAAGACTCGCAACTACCTGGAAATAAAGGGATTGCTAGAGGGCGCGCTCGCGCTTTTTGATGTCGGCCATCACCTTCGAGATGCCGCGCTTGGCGATGATCTTAAGGCCCTTCGCCGATACGCGCAGCTTCACCCAGCGCTTCTCCTCGGGCAGGTAGAAGCGCTTGAAGTGCAGGTTCGCCTCGAAGCGCCGCCTCGTCTTCTTGTGCGAATGCGAGACGTTGTTCCCGTACATCACGCTCTTGCCGGTGACGGCGCACCGCTTGCGCGCCACGGGATTCTTGTGGGTTTTCATCTATTTGGTCTCCCGAAACGGCTGGTGGCTCCGGCAGAATTTGCAGTACTTTTTGAATTCGAGCCGATCCGGCGTATTGCGCTTGTTCTTGGTGCTCGTGTAGCGCATTTTCTTGCAGGTCGTGCATTCGAGCTGAATGTTCTCGCGCATCCCGAAACCTCATGTAAAATCGACGCCTCAGCAGGCGTCCAGCCACCTGTGGCCGGAAACGAAGCGAAACCATAGCCAAGCCCGAGAAAAAAGGCAAGTCGCGCGAGAGGTATTTTGTTTCTCTCTGATGCGCTAGAATCGCGTGTCTACAATCATTGAGAAACGGATGGCGCTGAACTTTTTCTGACGGGCGCCGCGTCCGAAAATCCAAACGTCGAAGGAGAGAGCACAGTGCCTAAAATCGTCGCATACCTGGGGCTTGGCACCATGGGCGGAGCCATGACCAACAATCTACTCAAGGCAGGCTTCGTGGTTCATGGATACGACCCGGCGCCCAAGGCCCGCGCCCGGGCGGAGGAGGCGGGAGCGAAAACCTTCGACTCCCCGGCGGAGGCGGCCGCCGAGGCGGACGTCATCTGCTCATCCGTGCCTGAAACCAGGGACGTCCACGAGACCTACCTGGGCGAAAAAGGTGCGCTCCTCGCATCTAAGGATGGCGTCGTCTGTTTTGATTTCTCCACCATCGCTCCCAGCGGCAGCCAGGCCATCGCGGCGGAAGCGGCGGAAAAAGGAGCGATATTCCTGGATACGCCCGTGAGCGGCAGCGAGCCCAGCGCCATCAGTGCCGAGCTCAACGTGATGGTGGGCGGGGACGAGGCGGCGATGGACCGGCACCGCGACGTGCTCGAGGCCGTTTCGGAGTCCATCAACCATTTCGGGCCGAACGGCGCGGGCCTGCACATGAAACTCGTGGCCAACCAGATCGTCTCGGTGTTTCTTTCCGTGGTATCCGAAGGACTCACCCTCGGGGAACGCTCGGGCCTCGACCCCGTCGAGATGATGGATTATCTGAAAAGCGCCTCGATCCCCAAGATTCTGGCCATCAAGGGTTCCGCCCTGGCGAGCAGGGACTACACGCCGTTTTTCAGGGTCGACCTGATGCGCAAAGACCTGCGCCTCATCTCCGAGATGGCCGAGGCCGCAACGACCCCGACGCCGTTCGCCGCACTTGCGAGGCAGGTCTTCATCGCCACGTCGGCTATGGGCTTCGGCGACGTGGACCAGAACGCCGTGCGCGAGTTTTTCGATAAAACCGCCGGGCTCGGCGATTAGGGGTTGTTGAAAGAACCCTTTAGTCGTGAGTATTCACCGTCATTCCGGCGAAAGCCGGAATCCATTTGCAGATGCGGGTGAATGAACGACGGCGTTTCATTCCCCGCCGATGCGCGGGAACCCTGACGAAAGGCAAAAGGCGTAAAATGGATTCCGGCTTTCGCCGGAATGACGGCGGTGTGGTTCCGTTACGGTGAATGCGAGATAGATTTGCCAGTAGGGGCGGTTCGCGAACTGTGGGACAACCCCGAACAGGACGACGCGTCTGAAAGTCTCAAGTCGCCCTTTTGAAAAACCCCTCCACGGGGAGTTCCGCACCCACGCCCTGGGCCTTCGCGCGGCGGTAGAGTTCCGCGCCCAAGGCCACGTCCTCTATCGCGACCCCCTGGCTCAGGAAGAGGTTGACCTCATCATCAGACGCGCGCCCGGGCATGGCGCCCGCCGCGATCAACCCGATCTCGGACACCTGGCCCCACTGGATGACGTTCGCCCGTATGGCGCCAACCAAATCACCGCTCTCGAATTCGGCGCCCTCGAGGTTATCGGTCACGATTCTCCCTCTCGCCGCCCGGCGGAAGGTCTCGTCGTCCACCTCGCGGTTCGTGATTCGATTCGAACCCGCCGCGATCACCGTCGCGCCCGGCTCCAGATCGTTGCCGTCAAAAACCGGTTCGCGCGCCGTGGTGATGGTGCACACGATCTGCGAGCCTCTCACCGCCTCGCTCGCCGATTCCACCGGCACGAGTTCTGCGCTCACCCTGTCCTGCATCGCGCTCACGAATTTTTCCCTTTTCTCGGCGCGGCGGCTATGAACCTTCACGATCTCGAGTTCGCGCGCGCAGCAAAGGGCTTCGAGCTGGGACCTCGCCTGCCAGCCCGTGCCGATAAGCCCGGCCACCGAAGCGTCTTCCCGCGCCATGTATTTCGCGGCGACGCCGCTCGCCGCCCCGGTGCGCATCTGCCCCTGCACGTTCGCCTCCATGAGCGAGAGCATCTCGGAGGTGTTCGCATCCCACAGCAGGAAGATGAAGCGCACGCCGATGCCCGGAAACGTGGTGTAGGCCTTGAGGCCCAGATAGCCCTCGTTTTCATCCACCACCCCGCCGAACATGACGTGCATCGTGCCCTTGGGGAGGAAAACCCGCCGCCTCGGCTGATTCGGCGCGCGTCCCTCTCCCTGGGCCTTGAAGCAATTCTCCACCACGTCCATCACATCGGACATGTTCACCAGACTCTTGACGTCGGACTCACTCAAATAAAGCAACGATCCTCTCTCCTCTGTGATTCAAGATTTACAGAAACCAAGACATTTCAAGATAAAGCCACGCTCGAAAAAGTGACCGTCCCGTTCGGGTCCGGCCATTGGGAATAGCGGAGCACTTCCCCTTCGCAGTCATCCAGAACGCGCAGCATGGTGTAGATGGGCGCCAGGCCACACACGTTTCTCGCATCCCCGTCTTCGGCCACGCTCCAGTAAAACGCCTCCGCATCCCCGCGGCGCACCGTCTCCAGGGATTTCCCGTCCGCCCGGGCGAGTTCTTTCAGCCGCGCCTCATCCACGGGGTTTTCATCGCCGAACTGGGGGCCGACGTGGGCGAAATCCACGCTCGCAATCAGGCAGACCTTTCCCCCGTTTTGCCGGTACGCCGCTATCGTCTCCTTGAGCGCGGCGACGAAAGCCTCCACCTGCGCATCGCCCCGTGGAGACCGCCCCTGTGCAACGAACGGGTGGAACGAACCCACCAGGATGGGGACGAACCGGGCCGGCCGAGAGTCCGCAAAGAGATATTGAAGAAAAACCGCCTGAAACTCGATGGAGTGCTCACCGCGATGCGCGAATTCATCCTGAAAGGCGTTCACCTCCAGCCGGCCCGAGAGATCCTCCACGAATCCCGCATCCGCCTCCAAAACCCCGAACGGCGTCTCGAAAGATTTGTCCGTGAGGTTATAGATGTATTTCGTCGGAGCGTGGACCGTTCCCATAACGACGAACAAATCGGCGTCGGCCCGTTCCGCGATGGATTTGTAAGCCCAAGCGAAAGTTGAGCCGCCGCGATGAAAATCGATATGCGGCGCGACCACGCCACGAAGCGGTTTGGCCGGAGCCCGGGAATCCTTCGCGGGCATCCCGGGGCCGTCAGCCCCGGTGAAAAAACCATCGATTCGAGAGCGCAGCCGGGCCGGATCCGAATCGTAGCTTTTTCCCGCCAGAAAACCCGGCCGCACCGGAGCGCTCAAGTAGGCGTCCCTGAGCGATGCGCTCCAGGAGGCGAACCCATCTCCTTCGAGGAAATGGGCCTCCTCGAGACTCGATACCATCGACCGGTAGCTTTCTTCCGAGACATCCATCCCGTGGCGGGATTTGCACTGCGCCTTGATATCTTCAAAGGTGTGGCGCCCATCGAGCAGGCTCAGCACGGGAACCAGCGCCATGGGAGCGAACAAAACCGCCTCGCTGAGACGCAGCGGATCCGTGAGCCTCAGCATCCTCTGGCCCTGATGTTCTGCAGGAGTGGCCTCGACGGGCCTCAGCTTCAATCGTTGCGACGAATTACCCAAAACACTTCACCCCCTGCCTTGATCGGCATAACGTCCAAAAAACGGAGCGCAAGAAATCCCGATGATCGACACAACCACCAGCGTATAAAATCCCGGGCCGAACGACCCGGCCCAATCCCTTATCGCGCCGATCGTCCAGGGCCCGACGAAACCTCCCAGATAGCCTACGCCGATGATCAACCCGCCCGCCCGGCCCACCTGGCTTTTCTCCACGTATTGTGCGGGATAGGCCAGGCAGAACAAAAACCAGCAGTTCGTGGTCAAGCCCAAAACGGCGGTCCCCAACGCCGCAACCCACGCGTTTCCCGCCGGCATCACGGCGAGCGCCGCTGCCGTGAACAACCCGCATAAAACCATCATGACCCGCTCGCCGCCTACGGCCAGCGCCATTTTATGCGCGCTCAGGGAAGCAAAAATTCCAAGCAAAGGCAAACTCGAAACGATAAGCGCGGCGCTCGCCTGCGGCCAGCCTTTCGTCATCAGAACCGTGGCCAGCCAGCCCAGGCTCGTATAAAAGACGATGTTGTTGAAGAACAAGGAGGCGGCGACCCCCCATACGCCGACCAGCCGGTACACCACTCCGCTTTTGGCCGGGGCGGACTCTGATTCCAAATCTACCGCGATCGATGCGGAATTTCTTCGCCATACGATAAACGCCGCGACCAGAATGAGCGCCCAGCCCAGATAGCCGCCGCGCCAGACGCCCCCTCCCCACCCGGCGGGCAAAATCGCCGCTGCGGGCGCCATATAGTGCGAAGCCGCGACGCCCAAACCCGCGCCTGCGATGATGGAAGCCGTGTAAACGGCGGAGCCGAACTCGTTGCGCGCAGCAGGAACTATCGTCCCCACCACTTTCGGCATGACGGGAAACACCAGACCCGTGCCAGCGCCTACGAGCGCAATGCCTGAGGCGAGCGACCAGAAATCTCCGCTACAAAAACGAACGGCTCCTCCCAGCAGAATGAAGAAAACACCGTAAAGGACCATCTTCTTCACGCCCAGCCTATCAACCAGCCGGCCCCCCGCGATCGCGAAAAACGCTATCAACGGAAACGGCGCGGACAGCAGAAAACCGCCCGCGCCGAAGGACAGGTTCAAGTCATCGCGGATGAAGCCGATGAGTCCACTCGTCGACACCAGGGAGCCGAAAACGGCGAAGATAATGAAACAGGCCGACCCCAGAATGGAGCGCCAGTGCGGGTTTTCTTCGGTCATTCATCCAGCCCCAGCAAGCGCGCCGCGTTCCCGCCCAGCCATTTCTCCATGACGGCCGGCTTTAAGGGAAGATTCCTCGCTTCTTCGAGAATTTCGCCTAAGGATACCGGCAGAAGCGGCCAATCGGTTCCGAACAGAATTTTATCCTGTATCGTGGAATTCCCGAAATGAAGGAGCATCTCCCAGCCGGAGTGCGGCGTGGCGAAATACTTCCACCTGTGGCCCGAGGGGTCGATATAGAGATTCGGGTGCCGCCAGGCGGCAGCGACCATCTCCGGCACCCAGGGCCAGCCGCCGTGGCCGGCGATTACCTTCAGGTCCGGCATCTCGCCGCACAGGCGATCCAGAGCCAGGGGCCTGCCGAGCTCCATGGGGTGAGCGGGCGCCCAGTTCACCGACGTGTGGATCCATACGGGAACGTCCAGTTCGACGCACTTTTGGTAGATGGGACGATATTCCGGCGTGTCGGCGGGCAGGCGATGCAAAAAAGGAACGAGAAACGCCCCGTGCAGGCCAAGTTCGCGTATGCCCACCTCCAGCGTGTTCGCCGCATCGTCTTTGTTGGGGTCGACGCCTTGAAAAGCCAGAATCCGCTCGGGGTACGAATCCACCGCACGGGCGAGAACATTCGGGTCGAGCGGCGTGACGCCGGTGGTGCTCTCCTGGTCGATGCTGAATACGACCGCCTTGTCGTAGCCCGCCGCATCCAGATGGGCTATGAACTCATCAATGGGCCGCCCGAGCCTCGCCGATATCTCATCGATGAAGCCGTGGATTTCCTCCCGCGTCGTCCCCACCGCCCGGCGGCGAAACTCCTCTTCGGGCACGCCGCAAAATGCGCTTAAGCCCTTGGCGAACATCTTCAGGTAGCCGGGAATCGAGGCCCAGCCCGACAGGCGGGCGCGGTAGGACTCCGCGACGGGCAAGAAGCTGCAAATATCGATGATCAACGCGAGCGACCCTGGGCCTGCCCGGCAGATGCATCTGGCTGGAAGATGGAGAAATCATTTTGATTCAAGGTCAATCGCGCCGAATTCACGGACACCGCCAGGATGAAAACGAGAAAGATGGCCAAAGAACCGGCGATTCGCACACTCCCGTCTCGCCTGAGCGCGCCGAGCAGCAACTCGAACAACAATACGGCGCTGACGGCGCCGATGATGAGCAGCGTCACGAAAGCCGTGCCGCCGGACGCCAGCATGCCGGCCATGAAATCAGAGCCCCGGAAGAAGAGCCAGACTCCCGCCAATCCCGCCTGGATCATCAGAAAACTCAAGGAGAACCTGGCGCCGAGACGAACCCATCGCGCGCCGTTCGCCACCGAAACGGAACTCTCCCACCGGAAAGCCTTCCCCCCCAGAAACATGAGGACGAGGCCGCCGACCGAAAACGCTGAGAGATAGAAATGCGCCACGGGCCACCAAAACGAGGAATACGACCAAAAGCGCAGGTTCCACCCTCCTTCCGAATCGAGGAGGTGTGGACCCATACAGGAAAGTGCGAATACCCACACCAATCCGGCGCCCAGCGCCATCAAGACGCCCGCTGGAACCATCATCAGGTGCGCAAAACCGAATTTCAGGCCCCATCCCCGATTCCTCGAATGCGCTGAGGCGAGAACCACGAAGACGAGCAACAAAAGCAACGAGGCGCCTAACGGGCGAACCAACGCTATCACGGATGAGAAAAAAACGGCCGGCTGCATCGTGGACGCCAGCAAGGAGAGCGCCGCCCCGATGAGGACCACGGGAACGAGAGATGCCAGGCACAGGCCCGATAGGCGGCGTGCGAATTTGATGTCGTCGGCGTTGTTCTCCCGCCGTCCCCAGAACGCGAGATGCGCGGAAAACCACGGCATCGAGACGCTCACGCCCGCGCACAGCCACAAGACGGAGCCCAGAAAGACAATGAACCACTCACTCCATTCGGCAGTAATTACGTTCATGGCGAATTCTTCTCTTCCGGTTGCTTTGCGTCCTGCGAGTCGTCCGGCGGACTGGAAGGAGCGGCGGAAACGCTTCCTCCGGATTCCGGGTTTTGGTTCTGCGCGTCGTTCAATGGAGTAGTAGATGCGGCGGCGCTCTTCTCTTTCGGCGGCATTTTGGCTTCCGGACCGCTTCCGGCGTCCTGTCCCTCAGCCGGCAGGCCGGAAGAGACGGGGGAAACTTCTTTCCTTTCCTCCGGTTTTCTTGCATCCAAGGCTTTCGCGCCGTCTTGCGCATCGATCGGCGGAGCGGAAGGAGTGATGAGAATGGCCTCTTCCTTCCCCGAGGTTTCTACATTCGGCGAATCGCTCGATCGTGTGAGGGAAGCGGCGGAGTCTACCTGCTCCTGCTCTTGTGATTCTTTTGCGTCTTGCGTGTCGGTAGGCGATAGAACAGGAACGGCGACACCTTTCTCCATCATTTCCGGCTTGCTCGCCTCCGGGTTTTCAGAGCGTTTTCCGGCACCCTTTGATTTGGCGGCAGACGGCTCAGGGCGTTTTCCGAGAGTTCGGCCTGATTTCGTGATGAGCGTTTCCAGATACGCCGCCAGGGCGCGGCGCTCCTCGGGCGCACCCGCCAAAAGAGGGTACGGGGGGTGTTTGGCGCGCATCTCCCCGAGAAACCGAAGCGCGTCTCCTTTGAGCCTGAATCGGGGGAGCCGGGCCGGGTCTTGCGACTTCACCCAATCCGTGTGGCAGGCCATACACTGCGCGCGGAAGCTGAACGCGCCGAGTTCCCCCTGCGCCGGCATGGGTTCTCCCAGATTCACGAATTTCCACAGGCCCGTTTGATTCGAGTTCTCCGCTTCTTCGATGATGATTCCATTGCGATACATATACTGATGAATCTGGAAATTCCCCTTCGCCTCGGCGTAGGCCCACCCGCATGCCGCCACCAGGAGAACAACCAGCGCCGAAGCCGCGCATGCATGCCTTCGATGCTGCTTTTCGGGGTCGCGAACACCCCATCTGTAGGCGACGCCTCCCAGGGCCGTCTGCGCCGCCACCGCGGCCGCTACCAACCAGAACACCAACTTCTGATTCGGGCTTTCCGGCAGGCTGATTCCCCACCATATCCATCCGAGAACGCCGGCGGCGGCTCCCGCCACCATCCACTTGCCCAGTTCATGCACCAGAGCGACACGCCATGCGATGTCCTTTCGAGTCGCGGCGTAGAGCAAGCCGCATGCGCCGAAGGCCGATATCGAAAGCGCCACCCACGTCAAGAATGCGGCGGGAAAGATCGGATTCCAGAGAGCATTCGAGAGAACGGGTTTCTCTACCCACCCGCCCGTGTGCACCGAAAAGGCGCAGGCCGAAACCAGAACGACCGCCGCACACCAAAAGCCGATCGCCGAGACGAGCCCCCACGCCGAATGATGCCGGCTTTCATGGCGATCTCTTCCCCATGAGGAGATGTATTTCTGCGAAAAACAAAGGCCCAACCCAAAAAGCAACAAACCCACCAAGGCGGGACCCAGAAAAATCGAATGGAGTTGCTCCATCATGCGTGGACGCTGTGCCATCATGACGACCCAAAGGCCGAGACCCAGGGGACATACCGCCCGCGCCGCCAGATCCCGCGTCGTCTTCGCGCACCGCAGCGCGAGGCCGTCCCATCTGGGGTCCATGCTTTCCGAAGCGCGAGACTTCGCGAGCAGGGTGAAAACCGAACCGCCGCAGACGCACGCGCCCGCCAGGGCGAAGGAGAAAGAAACCACCGCCGTCAGGAGATGGTCGGCGAATGACAGTGCTTCCTGAAATGGAAATGGCACCGGGGTTACCTGTTCGAAAGTATGGAAAACGCTTCTACATCTAGGTCGAAACCGGAGAAGCCGATCCCGCCGATGTCTACACCCTGACGACTTCGCGCGTCAGATATTTCTCCATCCTGTCCTCGTCCAGGGCGACGCCCAACCCGGGGGCGTCCGAGATCGTATGCCGTCCCGTGCTCATGTCGACCGGAGAATCCACGACGTCGTCCAGCATCTTCTCGGGGCCGACGGATTCAATCGCCGCCAGGAAAGCGTTCGAAGTCGCCGCCACGTGGATTTCTCCCAGCGTATAGGGCGACAACCCGAACCCGTGTCCGATGACCAGCTTCATGCCGGCAGCCTCCGCCGTGCCGACCATGTCCCTGACGCGCAGGGGGCCGCCTTGCTTCATGATCTTGACCTTGACGATATCGGCGGCTTCCGCCCGGATGATCTCGAGCAGACTATCCGGCCCGAACACGCACTCATCCGCCATGACGGGGATGTTGATGGAGCGGCGCACACGGGCGAGCCCCTCGATGTCGGTTCTCGGGACGGGCTGCTCGAAGTGCTGGATATCCGCCTCTTCCACACATGCGCGAGTGCGATGGCGTCTTCCACGCGCCCGTAGGATTCATTCGCGTCGATTCGTATCTCGAAATCATCTCCCGTCGATTCCCGCACGGCCAGCACCCGCGCCGCATCCGACGCCACGTCTCCCCCCGTCTTCACTTTACAGGCCCGCCAGCCGCGCTCGTAAAAACCCCGCGCCTCGCGCCCCGCCTCATCGGGCGCCTTGATGCCGATCCAGGCGTTGAAGCGCACCTCCTTCTTCACGGCGCCGCCGAGCAGTTCATACAGCGGGACGCCCAGGTATTTCGCATGGAGGTCCGCCATAGCGAGCGACAAGGCGCCCTTCCCGCCGTCGAAACCGTCGCAGGCCTCATCCATCTTCCGCGTAATTTCGCGCGACGCCCTGGGGTTCGCGCCGATGAGAGCGGGCGCGAGCTTCTGCTCCACCGCGTCTGCAATCTCATCGCGCCCAAAGCCCGAATATCCCGCCACGGGTTCAACGTCCCCTATGCCCGAGCAGCCGTCGTCCGAGGTCACCCGAACGACGACCGCGGGCTGAACGTTGTGGTTGTGGTTCGCGTTCTTGAAAAAATCCCGCATCGGCATGTCGACACGGAACACCTCGATGGATTCGACCTTCATGTCAATCCCCCTCTACGAGGTTGTTGAAAAACCTCTTATGAGTCGGTCGGAATTCACCACCAACCGGCTCGGATACAGACTTCGCCCTAGAACGGCATTGCTAACCGACGAGAGAGAAGATAACCACTCCCCCCTTGAGGGGGAGTAGCAGAAGCCGAGCGCTTTGTGCGAAGGCTGATGCGTGGGGGGTCAGCCCCGACTGAGCAAGGAGGGGCTGCTTGACTTAAAAGGCGCAATCGCTCCTTCATCAGTCGCGATTGACCCCCCACCGGTTCGGTTGCGGGCTTGCGCCCTTACCTCACCGACTCCCCCTCAAGGGGGGAGTGAAATTCAAAAGCATGCGCGAAACCCAAAATCGCTTCCCAAGGGTTTTTCAGCAACCCCTATTCATGCAGTAAAGAGCGAAGCCTTATAAATGCCTCTACTCCGCTTCCGCCACGGCTTCCCGTACGCGCTGTCTTAACACATCATCGACGGGGCGGGAAACGTCCACGCCCGGACGCAGGAAAGAAAAGACCAGTTCCCCGACTTCAAAACCCGTCGCCGCCTCCAGCGCCATGACGTAGGCACCCCCCTGGTTCGCATAAAACGAAGCCTTCTCATTCGCTTCGTGCGCCGCGACCTGATCCGTCTTGAAATCCACGAGCGTGAGTTTCCCCTCTTCTTCGAACACCAGATCGATGAACCCCCGAATCACCCTGCCGCCCAGCTCGAAGGTGAGGGGAAGCTCCCGCCAGCGCTTGGGAGCGGCGGCTGCGCGCGCCAGAATCCTTCCCGTCCCCATCGAGTCTCGAATCAACTCCAGGGCGAGATCGACATCAGCCCCTTTCAAGCCGAGTGCGCTGGCATAAGCGACCCCCTCTTCCCACAAACTCTCCAGACGCTCGGGCGTCGGCGGCTCCAGCCGCGCGAGGATCGAATGAACCAGGCTCCCAAAATCCTTCCCGCCCGCATGAACCTCTAGCTCCTCTGGCGCGTCCTCATCGTCAAGTGTGGGCGAAGCCACAGGCGCCTCCTCATCAGGCCCTTTCGCCAGCCCGCTGGGGGCCAGAGGTCTCCGCGCCTCGACCGGCTTTTTCAGGCGCTTTAGTTTCTCATCCAGGGCAATGCGCTGTGTGACGATACTCCCTGAATCCCCGTTCTCCGCATGAAACACATCGTCCCGAATGCGGAGGATGGACTCCGGCTTCCTGGGCTCTTGCGATGATACTTCGAGGAGAGAGGCGGAGGCCGCCTGAATCACCTCGTCCATCATCCCCTCGTTCAGCCCGACGTCCTTCATCAAGAAGCGAAAACCCGATTCCGGCCAGAGCAGATAGTCCCGCGCCCGCGTCGCCGCCACGTACCAAAGGCGTTTTATCTCCGCTTCGCCGAACTCTTTTTCACGTTCGAGCGCACTCGCATAGCCTTCCGAATCGAGCAGTCGGGGGCTCGAACCCAGGCGCAGGTCGACCGCTTCGTTTCCATGATTCGCAACCCACGACCCGGTATGCTGACCGCCCCTCCCCTCCATATCGGCGAGGGCGACCACGGGGAACTCCAGCCCCTTGGCCTGGTGGACGCTCATCAACCGAACCGCCCGGCCCTCATGGGCGTCCAGAAACGCCTCCTTTTCCCCGGCGTCGCGCCCCAGGTCGTATTGCGCCTCCAGGTGCGCGGCGAACGCGTCCACACCCCGCCTTCCGTCCTCGTGCGCCATGTCCAGGAGCTTTTGCAGATTGGCGACGCGCTGCTCCCCGCCCGAACAGGCTAGGAACAACTCGAACGCCCGCGTGCGGTGGTATATCTCCTCCAAAAGGGCGCGCGCGCTCGAATCTCTCTTCACCCCGTGGAGACAGCGAATCTCGCAAACCGCCTCGTGCAACTCCTCGGGAGGCTCTTCCGGTTTCAGGAGGTAGCGGGCGATATCCACATCCGAGAACCCGTACAAGGGAGAGCGCAGGGCAGCGGCCAGCGCGAGCGGGTCGCCGGGCCGCGCCACGGCGGCCAATACCGAGACGACCGCACCGACCTCGAACTTGTCGTAAAACCTGCGCCCGCCATCGGTTACGAACGGAACCCCCGCAGCGCGAAAGGCGTCCTCGAACTCGGCGTAGCCCGTGCGCATGCGGAACAAAACGGCGACATCGCCGTAGTGGACGGGACGGCGCGCGCCGTTCTCATCGACTTCGATTTTTCTCTTACACACCAACTCGCGGATCGCGGCGGCGAGACAGGAGGCCTCGACCTTGCGCCTGTCTTCTTCTTTCACCCTGCCGCCCTCGGCAGGTTCATTCCCATCTTCACTCTGCTTGATGAGGAAAACGGCCGGGTCCGCGGATTCGCGATGCGCCATCAGCGCTACATATGGAGGCTGAACACCTGTTTCATGACGAATGACGCGCGAGAACGCCTCGTTCACGAAATCGATCACTCTGGGCGTGCTGCGAAAATTTTCCGTGATATGCAGGAGGCGGCCATTCGGGAGACCCTCAATCCTCTCCTTCACCTCGTGGTAAATCGCGATGTCCGCCCGGCGGAAGCGGTAGATGGACTGCTTGGGGTCGCCCACCAGGAAAAGCCTGGCGTCATCCAACAGCACCTCGCGCCAGTCGGCGGCGTCCCCCTCGCCCGCGAGCAGGAATATCAACTCGACCTGCAGGGGGTCGGTATCCTGAAATTCATCGACCAGAAAATACCGGATGCCTTCGCGGATTCTCCTGCGAACGGTTGCGTTCTCCCGGACGAGCCTCGCCGCCAGAAAGAGCATGTCCTGATACGACAACAGGCCTGCCTCGCGCATTTCCGCCTCGAAGGATTCGGCGAAACCCCGGACGAGCGGAACAAGGCCGGCGAGCATTTCATGGGCGATAAGCGCTGCGCTCTCTTGCAGGAACCTGTCGTATCCGCTTCGGAAGCGTTTCAGGTTTTCTCCGCCCTCCTCCTTCGAATCACCCCAGTTCGCCGCCGAACCCACCCGCTTGTTCAGCTTGAAACCTGGACTCCATAGCTCACGCAGCAGTTCCGCTTGCGACAGCCCGGAAAGCCCCTCCAGCCAGCTTCTCGCCATCTCCAGTTGCTCAAACGCCTTATCCGCTTTATCGCCGCAATAGCGCTCGCCCACCTCCGCCCAGGCGTCGAACGCCTCCTCAATCGAGGCCATGATTTCATCGGGAGAAACGCCCCGTGATCGGGGGAAATGTTCTCCGAGTTCCGGCAGGGAGAGCATGGCGTCGCGGATTTTCTCCAGATCGGCTACTGAAAAGCCGAGCTCCAGGAAATCGCGCAATCTCGCATCTTCAGTGTTCAGCGCCTGCACCAGCCAGTCGCGCCAGGCCGCGTCGCGCCGCGCTTCGTATTCGATTTCATCCACGTCCCCAATATCGGGCCGAAGCCCCGCTTCCACGGAGAATTCCCGCAAGATTCTCAGGGCGAAGCCGTGGATGGTGGAGATGCGAGCGGATTCGAGGGTATCCAGCGCGTCTTGCAGGCGCGCTTGCGCTTTGGGGTCTTCTTCTCCTCCAACCGCATCGAGAAGGCGCACGCGAATCCTGTCTTTGAGTTCCGCCGTCGCCTTTCGCGTGAAGGTGATGGCGGCTATCTCGTCGAGACGCGCGCCCTCGCTTCGAATCAGGTGCAGGATTCGCTCCACGAGCAGGGTCGTCTTGCCCGTGCCCGCGCCCGCCTCGACGAGAACGGGGCCGCGCGTCCAGGTGGCGGCCTCGCGTCTTTGCGCCTGATCGCGTGGCCGCGCGCTCATACCGCCTTCTCCCGCAAGGCCAGAAGCTCGCTCACCCCCGGCGCTTTCTCTTTACGCACCGCGCGCTCGGCCCTGTCGGGTCCGCAAATTAGCTTGTAGTCGCAATACCGGCACCCGTCATTCGAGGGCGTCGGGAAAAAACGCCCCTCCCCGGCCGAGGCGAGGAAATAATCCAGCAGCGCATCCACATCCGCCGAGCGCTCTTCGATATCCTCACAAGATCGCCCGCGTTCGACGACGCCCTCCTCTTCGGTCACGTAGACGTATGCGCCGCTCACCCGGGCGTCTTCCGGCAAGGCGTCCGCCCGCGCGCGCAGATGCCGCGCGTAGAGATGAAGCTGCAGGCTCTCGCCGCCGTCCAGTACTTTCTTCCGGGCCGGAACCGAACTCCTCCTCCCCACGGTCTTGAAATCGACGACGCGGTATTCCCCCGCCTCGTTTCGCTCGAGCAAATCCATCCGCCCGCCGAGTGAAAGTTCTCCCGCCTCCAGCGATATCCGCAAAGGCTCCGAACCTCCGAACCCGAACCACTCCTCCACGTTCACGGGCAGCCAGCCCGACCCGTCCGCGCGCATCAAATCCACGTAGCCCCGCAACCGCCGGTAGAGCGCGTCTTCGAGCACCGCCCAGGGCAGCGCGGGTATGGGCGGCGATTCAGCCATAGCCTCCTCCTCCCGCATCGCCTCTCGAATCGCGCCTCGGAGCGCGTCCTCCGCTGCCGCCTCATCCAGCGAATGAAGCGGCCGGTTCTCATCCTTAAGCCGGTGGTGGAAGAGTTCGAGAATCTTGTGCGTCAGTTCTCCCCTCAGCAAGGCGTCGAGGGCGAAGGGCGGCGAAGGTTCCGCCCGCTTTTCCATCCGAGAGAAGAGGCGGTCGTTCATGAAGCGGTACGGACAGCCGAAGAATTTCTCCACCGAGGTGACCCCGACGGAGCGGGAAGGCGAATAAATCCTCTCCTGAAGGTTCTGCGGCAAATCAAGGCCGCTGAGCATCCCGTCGTATGCCGTCAAAGCGCCCCCCCATCGCTCGTCCAGGGCCTTTCGCCTCCTGAGAAACCCCGGAAAATCGTTCATGTAGGCGAGGCGTCCCGCCTCGGGGCGGCGAATCTGCTCCGCCATAAGCGCCAGGTCGTACTCGCGCAGGTGAACGGGATTCCCTCCGGCGGCTCCTGCGTCCGGCATCACGGCTGCGGCGCGGCTGCGCTCTCCTGAGAAAAGGCCCCACGCGCCGTCTTCCGCTTCCCCCAGGGCAGCGGCCAGATAGCGAAGGAACATGCTGGGAAAAGACGCCGCACTCTCCCCGAAGCCTTCCTCCGCGCTCGTCGCCGTGAGAATGAGGCGTTTTCGCGCCGATTGAAGGATCGTCCACAACTGGAAGCGCGCTTCGCTCTCTCGCGATCTCTTGAGCGGAAGCGCCATCCCCTCACCCGGGAAGGCCTCCTGCGCGGCGCGGTTCAGCTTCTCGCGCGCTGAATCGGGCAGGAGCGGGTCTTCGCTCCCCTGGGGCGGGAACAGGCCCTCGCCCAGCCCCGAGAACACGACCGCATCGAAGGAAAGCCCGCGCGCGCTCTGGATGGAGGAGAGGCTCGCCAGATGCCCTCCCTCCGGCTCGCCGCCTCTCTGGGTAGTCTTCTCCAAAAACCGCTCACAAAGCGCATGGAACGCCTCGCGCGTCATCTCCCCGGTGATCTCGTCCAAATCCGCCAGGGAGCGAACCACACCCCTCACTTCTTTCCAGCAGTCCAAGCCGCTCGTCATCTCCGAGAAGGCTTCCAGCGCCGATTCGACGAACGAAGAGGGCGGCCCCTCAGCCGGAATCTTCTCTATCAACCGGAAAACATCGGTTGCCGCTATGGCAAGGGAATACGCGGCGGGGCGTTCCTCGTCCTTTTCTCCCATCCCCTTCAAAGCGCCTTCGAGCGCCGCGCGCCAGGCGTCTGCGCCTCTCAGGTAGGGCAGGCTCCTCGAGAAAAACTCCCATCGCGAAGCAAGGGTGGGATCGTCGACGCACTCTTCAGACCCGGATTGCCGCGCCAGTTCCCCGAACATTCCCGAGCCGGTGAAGCCGCCCTCATCCAGGAAGCGCATCACTTCCGCACGCGGGTAGCCTTCCACCGGCAGGCGGAGCATGAGGAGAAACTTGCGGGCGGCTAGCGCTTCGGATAAGGGCTTTCTCTCTTCCGCCCGGCAGGGAATCCCGAGGGTATGGAACGTCTCCCCGAAGAGTTCCTGATAGCCGTCTCGCATGGTCATCAGGACGCATACTTCATCATCGCCCCCAAAATCCTCTCTGGCCTTAAGCATCTCCCGGCCTGCCTCCCGGACTTCGCGGCCTCTTGTGGGCGCGGCCACGACGCGCAGGGCGTCTTTCGGCAAAGGCTCCGCCTTATCGCTGGAGAAGATCGCCCCCGCCAGGCCAGAGAGCGGCCTGGGCTCGATCGGCCCGGCTTCTTCTCTTTGGAAACCCTGCATCTCGAACCATTCGATTAAAGGCTGCGCGTGGGCGCAAGCGGGCGCGCCCGGCTGCGCGGGCACCAGGGCCTGGGAGCGCGCCTCGCGGCAGACGGCCGCCGTCAGCCTGCGCTGGAGCGCGTTCATCTCGGCGAAGCCGTAAAGAATCGTGGGAACGCGCGGCGGCTCGGCCTCCGCCCGCTCGCACGCCGTCAGGAAAAGCGAGGAGCGGTCGTAGAATTCCCGCTCGCGCATACAGCTATGGAAACGCTCGGCCAGAAGCGCCAGATCGCGGAGCCGCGCCGCATCGGGACCCGGGATTTTTTGGCCGAGTTCCCTCAAGGCTTCCGGTGAAATGTTCGCCTCGGCGAGGTCGGTCAGCGTCGCGCAGAGGCTCTCTCCGTATCCTCTCGTATTTGATTCAAAAAAGACGAACTCCCGCCCCGCGCGCTCGAACACTTTTTCCGCCAGGATTTCGGCAAGAGCCGGATGGGGCTGCTTGTACCCCGCCAGGGCGCGGTCCGGTTCCCCGACTTTGCGCGCCAGGTCGATCATGCTCAGAACCTCCACGCCGGCGAAGCCGCCCGCGCGCGCGAGGGCGCCGTGGACGTGATCGCGAAGCCGGTTCGAGATGACGACCACCCGCCTGTGCGCCAGCGGGTCTCCACAGCCTAGGCTGCGCACGCGCCGGGCGAGGGATGATTCCAAATGGTGGAAGGGAGCGGTTACGAGAATTTTAGGAGCCGACGTCATGGGGGGTTCCATATCACCGGTGGTGGGGCGGTTTCCCGGTGAAGCAAAATCCAAACGGGCGGCTAGGTGTCCAGCACGCTCTCGCCGAACAGATCCTCCACCTCGAGCAGGCCGGGCGTGAGGCCCTGCGCGTGGGCGTAGGAGAGGAGCTTTTCGAGCGACGTGCGGTTCGCCTCCACCCCGTAGGGCCAGAAATTATCGCCGAATATCTCGCGCGTCTCGTCCATCACCGAGGGCAGAAACGGGATCATGGCCGAGAGCGCGCCGTTGTCGCTCAGAAGCTCCATCGTCTTCTCGCGCGCCTCGCACATGGCCTGGTAGACGGCCCCGAGCGCCCAGGGGCTCTGCTCGTGAACATCCTTGCGCAGCCCGACGCAGTGCATCACGGGGTGGACGCCCGTCCTCTTGTCGTACTCGGTTTCGGCGGCCTCGTAGTCCGGGAAGAGGCGCTTCACGCTTGGTGAGCCTTTTGCGAAGCACTCCGGCACCTGGTGGATCAGCGCGCCGTCCACCTCGCCCGATTCGAGCATGTTCGAGACCGTCTGGCCGGGCTTCATGTAGCGGATGCGCGCGCCGGGCGGCATGGGAATCGGCACGCGCGGCTCGATGGCCGCCACCCAATCCACCGAGCCCACGTCAAGGCCGTACTCTTCGGCGAGAATGCCGACGATCCACACCACCGCCGTCATCCCCCATTCGCGGATCGCGACCCGCTTGCCGTTCAGGTCCGCCACCGCATCGACGCCGGAATCCGTGTTGGCGTAGACCATCGAATGCCGGAAGACGCGGCTCGGGAAGGCGGGCATCCCCACGAAGGGGCTGTTTCCCTCACCCAACATGAACATGTGCGCGCCCATCGACATCTCCGAGAGGTCGAACTCCTGGTACCTGCACATGCGGAAGAATATCTCGGTGGGCGGCAGGGAGAGCACCCGGAGGTTCACTCCCTCCGGGCGAACCGCGCCCATCTTGAGAATGTTGGTGCGGTCGTAATCCCCGAACGCCGCCGTGAGCTCCAGATCCGGCATCTTTTCCCCTTTCGCGTCTCCATTGTGAAAGCGCATCGTCGTGATGATGGTGGAACGGCTCACAGGTTTCTCATAGTTTGCTCCGCGCGGCAACGAGGCGCGCCTTTCGGCCCCCTGAAAACACCCGGTTGACCGCCCGCCTTCCGGCGTGGCATGAAGGGGCGGAAAATCTTTGGCTCCGCATCAACAATCGAAAAGGATGGCGCTTGGCTGATAAAACAAGAGTGATCGTTTGCGGATTCGGGCGCGTGGGGCGCGAATTCGCGAGGCTCATCCACGAAAAAGCGGAACGCATGCGGGCGGCCTATGGCTTCGAGGCGGCCATCGTCGGCGTGGGCGAGTTGAACGGCAGCCTGCACTGCCCTGGCGGAATCGACGCGGCGAAGACGGCCGACGCCTTCGAGCGGGAGGGCGGCTTCGCGGGGCATCCGCATCTGGAGGCCGACTGGCGGGGACTCGACCTCATCCGCTCGGCAAGCGCCGACGTACTCATCGAGACGACGCCCACCGAGGTCCGCACGGGCGAACCGGCCCGAAGCCATAGTCGCGAAGCGCGCGGAAAGGGAATGACCGGCGTGCGC
>JAPOYD010000061.1:42907-45984 GCA_026706735.1 Nitrospinota bacterium
GGAATGAACGTCGTGAGCGCGAACAAGGGGCCCTTCATCCGCGCCTACCGGGAACTCACCGGGCTGGCGAGGGAGAAAAACGCGTCGCTTAAAATCTCCGCCGCCGCCGCGGCCGCCCTTCCGACCATCGACGTGGCCGAGACCTGCCTCGCGGGGGCCGAGATTCTCAAGATAGAGGGCGTGCTGAACGGGACGACCAACTTCATACTCACCAGAATGCGGACAGACGGCCAAAGCTACGAAGAAGCGCTCGCAGAAGCGCAGGCGCTCGGCATCGCGGAGACCGACCCCACGCTCGACGTGGAGGGCTTCGACACGGCGAACAAGCTCGCGCTCATCGCGAACGTGTGCATGAATGCCGACCTGACGCCCGAGGACGTGGAGCGGACGGGCATCGCCGGGGTGTCTCTCGACGAGGTGCAAGGGGCGAGTGCTGCGGGAAAGATCATGCGCCTGGTGGGCGCCGCGGAGCGGGATGAGGCCGGGCGCGTCTCGGCCCGTGTTGCACCCACGCTGCTCCCGCCCGATCATCCCCTCGCGGGCGTTGAAGGGGCGGAGAAGGGGATCACCTACACGAGCGATACGATGGATCGCGTCACAGTGGTGGGCGGCAAGAGCGACCCCAGGGGCGCCGCCGCCGCTTTGCTGAAAGACCTCATCAACATTCATCGTCATTCATCATCCTGAAAGCGGAGATTTTCCATGAACAACGCGGACCTGATCGTCAAGACCATGAAGGAAGCGGGCGTCACGCACTGCTTCGGCATCCCGAGCGGGAACGTCCTGCCCATGCTCGAGGCCATGCGCAAGGGGGGGCTCACATTCGTTCTGACCGCGCACGAGGGCTCGGCGAGCTTCGCCGCCGACGTGATGGGCCGCCTCACGGGCGCGCCGGGTTTCTGCATCGCCACCCTGGGACCCGGGGCCACCAACCTCACGACCGGCGTGGGCAACGCCTACCTGGACCGCTCTCCGCTCATCGCCCTCACTTGCAACCTGCACACGCACCAGTTGGGGCGCCGCATCCAGATGTACATCGACCACCACACCCTCTATAGGCCCATCACCAAGGCGAGCCACCCGCTCCGGAAAGGCCGCGTCGCCTCCGTTCTGGAAGAAGCGATGGGCCTCGCCTTGAGCGAGCCGCACGGTCCGGTTCATCTCGACCTGCCCGAAGACGTATCGCTCGCACCCGCCACCGAGGATTTACCGCCGATTCCCTCTGGAAAGCGTCACCGTCCGGCGCCCGAGAGCGCGTTCGGCAAACTCGAATCCTTGCTTCAAAGCGCAAAACGGCCCGTTGCCGTTCTGGGCTCCACGACCATGCGGATGGAAAACCCCGCGCTCCTGCGCGCCTTCATCGACCGCCACCAGCTACCCTTCGCCACGACCACCATGGCCAAGGGAATGATCGACGAGGATCATCCGTTATCCATAGGCTGCATTGAACGCGGAAAGCGCCAGGTGCAGCGCGAGTTCCTGAGAAGCGCGGACCTGATCCTCGGGGTCGGCTACGACGTCGTCGAGGTGGAATACGAGCAGTGGATCAAGGACGTGCCCCTCGCCAGCGTGGACATCGACCCGGTGGACGCGGACGCTTCGGTCGATATCGCGCACGAGGTGGTGGGCGATCTGGATGTTTCCCTCAGGCGCATGAACGACATGACGCCCGGCAGCTACGAGTGGCCCTCCGACGCCGCCTTGCGGCACAAGGAGCGATACCAGAAGGCCCTGCGGCCCGAAGTTCCGCACTTCGCGGCCCATGAGGCCATCGACGTGGTGCGCGAGGCGACGCCCAGGGAGGGAATCCTCTCCTTCGACGTGGGCGCGCACACGCACCAGATCGCCAGCCAGTGGACGGTGCACGAGCCGCGCACGTTCCTGATCACGAACGGGTGGTCCTCGATGGGCTTCGGCCTGCCGGGGGCCATCGCAGCGAAACTCGCATGTCCCGAAAAACCCGTCGTCGCCCTCATCGGGGACGGGTGTTTCCAGATGACGTGCGGCGAGGTGGCCGTCGCCAAGAGGATGGGGCTCGCCATCCCCATCGTCGTGCTCGACGACCGCTGGCTCTCGCTCATCCAGGTCAAGCAGGACAGGCGGGATTACGGCCGCTACGGAACCGAACTCCAGGCCGAGGAATACCAGGCGCCGCCCGCCCATTATTTCGGCGTCCCGGCCGTGGGCGCGCGAACGCCGGAGCAACTCGGGCGCGCGCTCACCGAAGCCTTCAAGGCGGAGGGGCCGACCGTCATCGAGGCGGTGGTGGACGCCGCGCACTACGACGACACGGTGTTCGACTAGAAAAACTCCGGGGCGAGCGCCACCGGGCAAATTCGGTCGTTTTCCTTGTAAATTGTAAGTCAGACTTTCGATTTACAAGGATAACGGCGAAAAATCCTCGCAAATCGAAAGTTCAAGTTTTAATTTGCAAGGATAATCCGCTCGGCCTGCGGGAGATGGTCTCCATCATATTGCGCGGGGAGGAATAAGCGGGGTTGTTGAAAAAAACTCTGAGAGGGTAAAGGCACCCCCCCCTACCCCCCCTTGACAGGGGGGCAAGAAAAAGCAAAACCCCCTCTGCCAGTCGGGGGCGCATTGCCTTTTTATACCCCCCTGTCAAGGGGGGGTAGGGGGGGGTGGTTTTCAGGGCGGGGGAATGACGAGCGAGGAGGGTTTTTCAACACCTCCTACAGAAACTGCGCGTCCTCGATGATGGCCTCATCGAAGTTCACGCCCTCCATATCCGCGCCGACGAGGTCCGCGTCCCGGAAGCTCGCGCCCGCCACGTCGGCGTCGGAGAGGAGCGCGTCGCGCAGGACGGCGCCCTCCAGATCGGCGTTTCTGAGATCCGCCTCGCGCAGGTCCGCGCCCGATAAATCAGCGCCCGCGAGATTTGCGCGCACCAGGCTCGCCCCTCTCAGATTGGCGTCCGTGAGGTCGCATCCACTCAGGTCCGCCCAGGAGAGATCTTCCCCCTCCATCGAGACGGGTTCGCCCGTCTGCGCGGCTTCTTCAATCAGTTGCTCCAGCTTCTCGCGCGTCATGTTCATGATGGGGAAATGATAAACCGGATC
>JAPOYD010000048.1 GCA_026706735.1 Nitrospinota bacterium
GGCCTTCGCACAAACCGCTCGGCCTCTGTGACTCCCCCTCAAGGGGGGAGTGATTTGCTCTCTTGTCGGTCTGCAAGAACTCCCAAGGGGAGTGATTTCTCCCCAAGGCTTCGTAGGGACAGGTCGCGACCTGTCCCTACTAAAGCAACCCCCCCTACCCCCCCCCTTGACAGGGGGGCAAGAAAAAACAAAAGCCCCTCTACCCGGTGGGGGCATCGCCTTTTTATACCCCCCTGATAAGGGGGGTTGGGGGGTTCACGGTAATAAGGGATGGGGGGAGGACACACAGGTCCTCCCCTACGCAATACGCGATGGGGTTGTAGGGGCGGACCCATGTGTCCGCCCGCTCTTGAAAACAGGGTTATTCATCAACCCTTACGCCGGCGCCTAGTAGGTGGTGACGTGACCTTCGATTCCGAACAGTTTGGGGAGCAGGCCGTGGAAGTAGTAGACGTCGAGCAGCACCAGGCCGAAGAACAGCGCGATGAAGATGAGAATCAGGCCCGCGACGAAACACGGTATCTGGGCGATGGCGGAAAAGACGCTTCCGATACCGCCTGTTCTCAAGGGATAACCGCAGTGCGGGCATGTTCTGGCTTCGGTGCTCAGGAGTCCTCCGCATTCGGGGCAATTGAGGAGCGACATCTCACCGCGCCTCTTTTATCGCGCGTAAAAACTCCGGCACCTCGATGGATGATGTGTCGATGTTCTCCGGGTCCTCGCCCATATAGACCTTCTTGATGGCGGCGCGCACGATCTTGGCCGAGCGCGTCTTGGGCAGCGCCTCGACGAACTTGACCTCATCGGGGCGCAGGCTCTTTCCGAGATATTTGACGGTCTCTTCTTTCAGTTCCTCACGGAGCGCGTCGCTCGGCTCATGGCCCCCGACCAGCACCACGAAACAGCAAATGCCTTCGCCCTTGATGGGGTGCGGTGCGCCGATGACGGCGGCCTCCACCACGGCGGGATGTCGGATGAGCGCGGACTCCACCTCGGCGGGCCCCACGCGCTTGCCCGCGATGTTGATGGTGTCGTCCGAGCGCCCGAAGAGATACCACTGCCCGTCCGGGTCCAGGCGCGCCCAGTCGCCGTGGTACCAGACGTCCGGCCAGCGGGAGAAATAGGTCTCGAGGAAGCGCGCATCGTCTTTCAGGAAACCCTTGCTCATCGAGGGGACGGGCTGCTTGAGCACGAGATGGCCGATTTCGCCGCGCACGGGCTGGCCCTCCTCGTCGAACACGTCGGCGTCCGAACCCAGGGCCGGGCCACCGAGCGAGCACGGCGTGAGCGGAACGATGGGGTAGGGCTGGAGGATGCAGCCGCAAAGCTCGGTGCCGCCCGATATGTTCATGACGGGGCACCGCCCGCCGCCCACCTTTTCGAAGTACCACATGTAGGATTCCGGGTCCCATGGCTCGCCGGTCGAGCCGAGCACGCGCAGGGAGGAGAGGTCGTGTTTTTCCACCCATTCGTCCCCCGCGCTGATCAAGAGCCGCACGGCGGTGGGCGAGACGCCGAAGATGCTCACCTTGTGATCGCTCGCGAGCTTCCAGAGCCTGTCGGGTTCGGGCCAGTTGGGCGCGCCCTCGTAAATCAGATACGTCCCGCCCCCGAACTGGACGCCTATCATCTTCCAGGGACCCATCATCCAGCCGATGTCCGTCACCCAGAAGAGAACGTCCGAATCGCGCAGGTCCATGCAGTAGCGTATCTCCTTGGACACGTTCAGCATGCAGCCCGCGTGGGTGTGCACCGAGCCTTTCGGCTTCCCCGTCGTGCCCGAGGTGTAGATGATGAGGGAATGGGCCTCGGCGGGCAGGCGCTCGGTTTCGGCCGTATCGGGCTGACCTTCGATGAAATCCTCCCAGTCGACGTCGCGCCCCGCCTGCATGGGGACGTCCGTTTCCGTTCTCCTGAAGACCACGACTTTCTCGACCCGGGTTCCGAATTCCAGGGCCTTGTCCATCAGCGCCTTCACGCCCACTTCCTTACCCCGGCGCATCCCGCCGTTCGAGGTGAAGACGAGCCGGGCGTCGGCGTGCTCCAGTCGCTCGGCGACGGCCTCGGGGCCGAAGCCCGAGAAGATGGGAATCGCCACGACGCCTATTTTCAGGCACGCGAACATGGCGAACACCGTCTCGGGGAGCATGGGCATGAAGATGCCCGCGCTGTCACCGGGCCGCATCCCCATCGCGCGCATGGCGTTCGCCAGGCGGCAGACGTGCGCGTTTATCCCGGCGTAGGTGTAGCGGCGCACCTCGCCGCCGTCCCCCTCCCAGATGAGGGCCGTCCTGTCGCGCTTGGGGGTTTCGAGATGCCTGTCGATGCAGTTGTGGACGATGTTCATCTCGCCGCCCAGGAACCACTTCGTCCAAGGCAGGCCGCCCGACGCGTCCATGATCTCGTCATACGGCCTGTACCAGGAGACGCCCATGTCTTTTTCGATCGCCGACCAGAAGCGGCCCACGTCTTCCCTGAAATAATCGATCAGCGCCTCGTAGCTCGTAAGCCCCTGTTTCTTCATGAAGCGGGCGACGTTCGAGTTTTCCAGAAAATCCTCATTCGGCCGCCAGATGATTTCTTCGGGCATGGCGTTTCCTTTGGTCGTTATAAAGTTCTCCGCTCGTAGGCAGAGGACATGAGTTTTTTCAGCACATCGCCGTGGTTCTGGACGTCGTCCTTGCTTAACTGTAAACGGTAAGCGCTTCTGCGATATTCGAAGTCAAGACCGGCTTCATCGAGTGGTTGTTCGACTTCTTTCGATTGTTCCAGGAATACGACGAGACGGAGATGATTTTTCCGGGGAGAAAACCGGCTCAAGCTGTTCACCCGCCCGTTTTTCGAGAGGCTGATGTAGGATTTGTTGTAGCTTAATTCCAAGCCCGGATCGAGTTCTCTCATCATTTCCAGAAGCTGATCGGCAAGTGAAACGGTTGCTTTGGAGCCGTGTTGCTCCCAATACGCTCGATCAGCGGGCGGCTCTCTTTCCTCGTCCTCGTCCACCGGCCCTCGCGTTAGTTCATTCATCACGGTCGTGAAGACCAGCGAAGTGTATGCCCCGATTTTCAAGGCTTGAAACTGAATCGCGATCAGAGGAATCGCGCCGTTGAAGAGGGAAATGACGTTCAGGAAGCGGCTGGTGACGTCTTCGGCGACCAGAACCGCGCAATGATCGTATTGCGGATACCGCTTCCGCTCGATGTCCCAGTACTCGATTGTGCGGATGATATGCGATTCGTCAGTTGCGCCGAGTTGAATTTCAACTTCATATCTTCGGTCTGAATCCGTGTCTTGAAGCAACAAGTCCAGGCGGCCTGCGCCGGGTTGTTTGCGCTCGGTATCCCGCAAGACCAGATTGCCCAATCCAAGGATGGAAGGGTCGTCGGAGATCAAGCCCTGAACCCATTTTTCATTCAGTTCGGGATGATTTTTCAGCCAGATTCTCTCAGGTTTGACGTAACCCCCTATACCCATTTCCATTCTATCTGTCTCCACCTCACACCGCCTCCTTGATGGCGTCCAGGTGCGCGGGGTTTTCGAGCGAGTTCAGGTCCATGTGATCCACGGGCTGTCCCAGATAGATTTTCTTGATGGCGTTTCGCACGATTTTGGCCGAGCGCGTCTTGGGCAGGGCCTTGACGAACCTGACCTCATCGGGCCTCAGGCTCTTGCCGAGGTATTCCACCGCCTGGTCTTTCAACTCCTCGCGCAGGGCGTCGTTCAGCTCAAAGGAATCGTGCATGACGACGAAGCAGGTGAGGCCCTCTCCCTTGACCGGGTGGGGCGTCCCCACGACGGCGGCCTCGATGACGCCGGGATGCTTGATGAGCTCGGATTCGATCTCGTTCGGCCCCACGCGCTTGCCCGAGACCTTGATGGTGTCGTCAGACCGCCCGTAGAGATACCAGAGCCCCTGCTCGTCCACCTTGGCCCAGTCGCCGTGGTACCACACGCCGTCCCAGCGCGAGAAATAGGTCTCGATGTAGCGGTCCGGCTCCTTCCAGAAGCCGTTGGTGAGCGAGGGGATCGGCTGTTTGAGCACCAGATGGCCCACCTCGCCGCGAATCGGCCTGGCGTCCTCGCCGAACACGTCGGCGTCCGTGCCCATGGCGGGCGCGCCCAGCGTGCAGGGGGAGAGGTCCATGACGGGCAGGGGTTGCAAGAGGCAGGCGCCGATCTCGGTGCCGCCCGATATGTTCATGATAGGGCAGCGCCCGCCGCCCACTTTTTCGAAATACCACATGTAGGATTCCGGGTCCCAGGGCTCGCCCGTGGAGGCGAGCACGCGCAAGGATGAGAGGTCGTGCTTTTCCACCCACTCATCGCCCGCGCTGATCAGCACGCGCACCGCCGTGGGTGACAGGCCCAGATGGGTGACGCCGTGTCTCGCGATGATTTGCCAGAGGCGGTCCGGCGTGGGGTGGTTCGGCACGCTCTCATAGAGCAGGCACGAGTGGCCGCTGAAATGAGAACCCACGAGTTCATAAGGCGCCATCACCCAGCCGAAGTCCGTGACCCAGAAGACTGTGTCGCCGTCGCGCATGTCGAGGCAATACTTTAGCTCGCGCCCCGGGCCGCTCATGAGGCCCGCGTGGGTGTAGACGGTGCCCTTGGGCTTTCCGGTGGTGCCCGATGTATACATGATCATCGAGACGGCGTCGGCGGGGAGGCGCTCGGTTTCGGCTTGCGTCGATTTTCCGGCCACGAAATCATCCCAGGTGACGTCGCGCCCCTCCTGCATGGGAACGGCGTCGCCCGAGCGCGTGAGGACGACCACTTTTTCGACCTTCGTTCCGCGTTCGAGCGCCGCGTCCGCCGTGCCCTTGAGCGGAACATTCTTGCCCCGGCGGACGGCGCCGTCCACCGTGAAGAGGATGCGCGCCTCCGCGTGAATGAGGCGCTCGGCCAGCCCTTCGGGGCCGAAGCCCGAGAAGACGGGCAGCACGGCCACGCCTGTCTTGAAGCACGCGTACATGACGATGGCGGCTTCGGGCACCATGGGGAGGAAAACGCCCGCCACGTCGCCCGGCTTGAGTCCCATCTCGCGCATGGCGTTCGCGAGGCGCGATACTTCCGCCGAAAACTCGGCGTAGGTGAACGCCCGGGTTTCGCCCCCGTCGCTCTCCCATACGAGGGCGGTTTGATCCTTGCGCCCGCCCTCCACGTGGCGGTCGATGCAGTTCAGGACGATGTTCGTTTCGCCTCCGATGAACCACTTCGCCCAGGGAAAGCCGCCGCTCAGGTCGAGAAGCTCATCATAAGGCCTGTACCATTCGAGCCCCATGTCTTCCAGGACGACCTCCCAGAAGCGGCGGATGTCCTCGACCGACCAGCTCAAGAACTCGCGGTAATCCGAGATGCCGAGCTTTTTCATCAGCTTGGCGACGTGGCTGTTCGTCAGAAAATCCTCGTTCGGCCGCCAAATGATGTCAGAAGCGTTCACTTGCATTTACCCTCCGCTATTTTCTGGCGTTATCATTCGTCCAGATTGTCATGTCGCCGGATACGTACTCGTCCACCACGCCCCACTTGCCGGCTTCGACCTTTTCGGGCGGGTCGTGCGCGCCTGCGGCCACTTCTTCCACGAACTGCGCCATCCGCCCGATAATGGAAATATCCTCGCACGGGTCGGTATGGCCCGAGCAGACGAATCTGGCGTCGTTTTCTTCCGCGATTCGCTGGAGCCTGCGCATCGAGGGGCCGTACTGGGACAGGACGGCCGTCGGCACCTGGATGAAAAGCGGCTGGCCGGGCTTCACCAGATCGCCCGTGATCAGGACGCGCTCTCGCTCGTCATAGAGCGAGATGCTGCACGGCGAGTGCCCCGGCGTGTCGTAGACGTGGATTTTCCTGCCGCCCAAGTCGATGACGTCGCCTTCCTGAACGGCCCGGCCGAACTTTCCGGGCGGTATGGTGAAGGTTTCGGGATCAAACCCCTCGGGAAAGGGTATTCCGTCCCAGGTTTCGACGAAATCCCGGCAGCCCGCCGTGTAGTCGTTCGCGAGCTTATCCTTTCCGTTCGGGTGGACGCCCACCGCCTCCCATTCATGGACGGCGCCCACGTGGTCCCAGTGCGTGTGGGTGAGGACGTGCTCCACCGGCAGATCGGTTATCGACTCGCAGAGCCCCCTTACGCTGCCCACGCCGATTCCGCCGTCGAGCGAGAGGGCCTTCTCTTCTCCCACGAGGAGGAACATGTTCCA
>JAPOYD010000023.1 GCA_026706735.1 Nitrospinota bacterium
GCAAAACCTCCCTCTTCGGTCGGTTTTGACCCCTGTTAAGGGGGGGTAGGGGGGGTGCTTTTCCAGTCGAGAAGGGGTCTTTCTTACCAACCCCGCCCGGCAGGCCGATGGGCGCATCCTTGCGCTCAGGCGCGCATCCGGGGTCTTTGAAATCGAAGCGCCGGTAAATCTCTTGCCGTAAGCCGTTGATCGCATCCTCGACTTCCTGTAAATCCCTCCTTGAAACGATGTCGATTGAAGGCATATGGTTCGCAAGGCTCCTTTTGAAACCGGGCGCACGCTACACACCCGGCGCTCCTGATGGTATAGTAGGGGTCAGCTCATCCAACGCCCAGGATTGTTCTGGAGACGATTGGGGGGTTTCCCCCACGAGGAATCCCTATTTTCCTTGACTCAACGGCAGGTTCCGACGCCTTCCGGGGCGCGAAACCACCTCAAGGAGATACGTGTATTCGTCGAATCATGGCGACCATCAAGCCCGGAGATGTCGGATGAGCACCGACGGTTGTGGCGGCGAGGGTGAAATTCCCATCCATGCCATCGAAGACGGCATCCGAACCGGATAACGGGCGAAGCCGCCGTCTAAAATCTGAACCAAAACATTTCTTTCGATTCATTACCTGACGCATTTAGGGAGGTTGAAAAAATGAAACGCTTTCTTTTGTTCCTTTGGGCCTCGGCGCTCACCCTGGCCCCGGGGACCGCATTCGCGGCTGACAAGCTCGATACCGGGAACACGGCCTGGATTCTGACGTCCACCGCTCTCGTCCTTTTTATGACGCTTCCGGGCCTATCGCTCTTCTACGCCGGTCTCGTTCGCGCGAAGAATGTGCTCTCGGTGCTGATGCAGTGCTTCACCATCGCCTGCGCCGTGTCCATCGTATGGCTCATCGTCGGCTACAGCCTGGTGTTCGAGGCGGGCAACGCCTTCATCGGCGGACTGGGCAAGGCGTTCTTCGCGGGCGTGGGCGTGGATTCGCTCTCGGGCAACATTCCCGAGACGGTCTTCGCCATGTTCCAGCTCACCTTCGCCATCATCACGCCCGCGCTGATCGTGGGCAGCTTCGCCGAGCGGATGCGATTCTCGGCCCTCCTGATCTTTTCGGTCGTCTGGGTCGTCATCGTCTACGCGCCCGTTGCCCACTGGGTGTGGGGCGGCGGATGGCTCGGCGCGATGGGCGCGCTCGATTTCGCGGGCGGCACCGTCGTGCACATCAACTCGGGCGTCGCGGCCCTGGTGGCCGCCATGCTGATCGGCCCGAGGCACGGCTTTCCCACGACGGCCATGCTGCCCCATAACCTGCCCATGGCGGTGACGGGCGCGGGCATCCTGTGGGTGGGCTGGTTCGGCTTCAACGCCGGCAGCGCGCTGGCGGCCGACGGCGCGGCGGGCATGGCCATGCTCGTCACCCACATCTCTTCGGCGGCCGGCGCCCTGGCGTGGATGTTCGCGGAGTGGATCAAACACGGCAAGGCGAGCGTGCTCGGCATCGTCACCGGCATGGTGGCGGGCCTCGTCGGCATCACGCCCGCCTCGGGCTTCGTGGGGCCGATGGGCGCGCTGCTGCTCGGCGCAATAGCCGGCATCGGCTGCTACGCCGCCACCAACTACATGAAGCAGGTGCTGAAGATAGACGATTCCCTCGACGTGTTCACCGTGCACGGCGTCGGCGGGATCATCGGCGCAATCTTGACCGGCGTGTTCGTCGCCAAGGGATTCGGCGGCGTCGGCTTCGCCGAGGGCGTCAGCATGGGCGGGCAGGTCTGGGTCCAGATTGTGAGCGTCATCGCCACGCTCGTCTATTCGGGCGCCGTCTCCTTCATCATACTCAAAATCGTGGACGCCATGGTGGGACTGAGAGCAGACGCCAACGAGGAATCGGGCGGCCTCGACCTCATGATGCACAACGAATCGGCCTACGAGCGCTAGGCCGTTCAGGAAAAGACCCCGGGGCTGAGTCCCCGGGGTCGGGCGTTCCCGCGAAAGCGCAGCCTCATCTGTTCGGAGTAGTTGAAAAGCCCCTCATTTCGTTTTTCAGGTCTGTAGGGACAGGTCGCGACTTGTGGGACAGCCCCGAGGAGGGGCTGCCACTACAATTGGCGGTGCGGTTTTGATCGTCATTCCGGCGAAAGCCGGAATCCAGAACCGGGCAGAATGACTATACGCCGGCTTTTCATCTCCCCGGCATCGGCGGGAACCAATCAGAAAATAAAGTACAAAGGCAACCCCTGGATTCCGGCATGCGCCGGAATGACGGCAAGTGAATTAAGCTCCAGCCATGAGGGAGGGCTGCAGGGGCGGCCCTATATGTCTGACGTGTTCCACCATTGCATATTCGGAGTGTAGGGGTCGCATACATGCGACCCGCATACCGGGCGGGGAGGGCCGCATATATGCGGCCCCTACAGTGGAATCCCGATAATCCCGCAAGGACTTCTTCAACAACCCTTATTCGGGATGAAGCGGGAAAATCCTACGCCCTCGACTGCGCGGCGGATTCCCTGATTCGCTCGAAATAGGCCTTGGCGTCGTCGGGCAGGGAGGTGAAGCGCAGCATCAGCCTGCTTCCGTCCGCTTCCACGACTTTCGCATAGACATCGGAAACATCCGCCTCTTCCGCCACCCGCAGCATCAGATTCGCATTCCTCTCGAAAGCGGTTTCCGCCTCTACGTCTATGCAGTTCTCAGAAACCCGCTCAATCGCGGCGCCCGCCGCCTCATCGGACACCGTCTTGCCCTCGACCGCGAAAATCCGCACCTCGACCGGCGAGGCGAGGTCGACGAACGCCTCGGGCGCGGTTTCCGGCATCTCGCACGCATAAGGCCCCGACATGCCCCGCACCTCGTATACGCGGACAGGCACTTCCAGCCCCTTGAAGCGCAGATCCTGCGTCTCGCCCACCTGAACGAATTCCGCCGTCTTCTGGTATGTATCGACGCTGATGAGCACCTGCCCGCTCACGGTGTAGGACTCGATGCGGTAGGCCATGTTGATGGCCGTGCCCATCGCGCCGTACTTGGTGCGTTTTTCCGAACCGATGTTGCCGACGATCACCTCGCCCGTGTTGATGCCGACCCCCATATCAAGCTCGGCCAAGCCGCGCGCGCGCTGCTCCTCGTTGATCTCGACGAGGGCGCGCTGCATCTCCACAGCGCAGGCCACCGCCCGGGCCGGATCGTCGGGGGCGGCCAGCGGCGCCCCGAAAAACGCAAGAATCCCGTCGCCCTGAAACTCATCCACCGTGCCGTTATATTTGGTGATGATCTCTACCATCGGCTCGAGAAAACGGTTCACCACATCGATGACCTCGCCCGGCTCCAGGCGCGAGGAGAGGGCGGTGAACCCCCGCAGGTCCGATACCAGAAAGGTCACCTCGCGCACCTCGCCGCCGAGCTTGAGACCGTCGGGCGAGTTCAAAAGCTCGTCCACGATCTCTTCACTGATGTAGCGCCCGAAAGTGTCGCGGATAAAATCCCGCTGCTTCAAGCCCTCGATCATGCCCTCGAACGAAGTGGCCAGCCGGCCCACCTCGTCGTGGCTCCTCTTGGCGGGAACCGTAACGTCGAGATTCCCCTGGCTCACCTCTTCCGCCGCGCCCGTCAGGTTCCTGAGCAGGCGCAGCATCCGTGAGGAGATTATCCAGAAGAGGATGAGGCCCAGGGCGATCAGGATGACCGTGAAGCGGAGCAGTTTGAAGGTGTTCGTCGCCACCTGCTCAGCCACGGGGTTCGCGTTCTTGTTGAGCGTCAGGATGGCCACGACCTTGCCGCCCAGCTTGAGCGGCGTATTGAGTTGCAGGAACTTGTCGAACTCGCGGTCCCCCACCTTTCCACCGAAAAGCCGGGAGCGCATCATCTCGCCTTTGCTCCAGGTCTCGCTAGTGGCCTTGTAGGTGGCGGGAAAAAGCCTGTGGAGGTGAACGTCCTGGCCGATCTGGAACCCGTCGTGCCCGGCGGCGACGTATTCGTAGCTGCCGTCGGGGCGCCTGCGCATGATGATGGCGTTGTCGACGCCAGAGATTTTCTTGATGCGCCTGAGTGCGGCGAGCACTTCCCTGTACTCGGCAGTATTCTTGTCGCTCGGGATCCTCAGGCTGTGGACGGCTTCCGCGTCTATCAGCATGGTGCCGCGCTCGGCGAAGAACTCGAGCCTGGCCGAGAGCACGTTGAGCTCGTAGTTGTAGCTCGATTGATAGTACCTGTAGGACATCGGAACGATGGCGACGATGAGGATGATCAGGACGAGGATGAGGCTCTTGAAGACGATGGAGCAGTAAAAACCCTGCTTTTCATTGGTGCTCGGCTCGACACTGCTGGATTGGGACATACTCACGCCTCCGGCGGCTCCAGCGAAAAGTATACACCACCGGAGCCGGAGAGAAAGCCTAGGGCGGGCGGCGGCCGCCAACCCCCTCAGCGCATACGCCCCTGAAGCCCGCCCGGGGTTGTTGAAAAAGCCCTCTCCGCCTCATCCTGAGTAGCGGCGAAGCCGCGTATCGAAGGATGTCCTCTCGCCGCGGCGCGAGGCGTTCGATTCCCCTCGCCCTTCGACAGGCTCAGACCAGGCCCCTTCGATACAAACGCTCCTTTCTCAGTCGCGTTTTACCTCCGGCGGCTACTCCGGATGAGGAAAGAGGCGTTGGCGGTTTGCGAACCGCCCCTGCGGTCACCATACGAGGGGATGTGTAGGTCGGACATATATGTCCGACATATATGCGGCCCATCTGGTCGTGGCATGCGGGACGCATATATGCGTCCCCTACAGACCAAACCCGATTGATGAGGGTTTTTCAACAACCCCTGACAAGGGGGGTTGGGGGTCGAATCCTCCCTCCCCGGTCGGGTCTGACACCGGAATGACGGGCAATAGCGAAGGGTTGCAGGGGAATTTCCAGGGAAAAAGCCGTTTTCGGGCACAGATATCCACACGGGGCGATGGATTTTTTGGATTCTGATAATAGTTATTATCAGAAAATATAACACCTATCACAGCCATGTCAAGCGCGATTCGGGGGTCTCCGGAGGGGTTTCGGGCGCCGTTTTGCGCCTTTTTTCGCCCATTTGCGGTCGGGAAGCGCCCCGAAACGGGTTTCTCGGCGCAGATCAGGGCTTCTGGTTTCCCCTAATAACTATTAGCGGCGGGCAGGCCGGGTGCGAGGCGGCTCGCCTTTGGAGGCCGAGAAGGACGGGCGCATGCCGCAGGGCTTCGCCTCTCGCGGAACTGCCGGCCCGGACGATGCGCGGGCGAGTCCATCGTCGGGCTGCCCGACATACGAATAATCAATTTGTGAAGACCCGTATATCGAGAAGGAAAGGAGGTTAATCGGAGAAAGCCGGAAATTCACGGAAAATCCCTTTTTCTATGTATTCAGGAGGACTCACTAAATGACGTTCAGAGAGAAATCGATAACCAGGCTTTACGCTTTCGCGATGGCGGCGGTCTTCGCCCTCGTGCTGGCCGGCTGTGGTGGCGGCGGCGGTGGGACTGCCCAGACGCCGGATCCTGGAACGACGCCGCCTGAAATGTGTCCCGAAGGACATACCGGCACACCCCCAAACTGCGTAAGCCCGGAACAGCAGGAAGCCAATGCCTTGGCTGCCGCCAAAACGGCAGCGGCGACAGCGGCGACCAATGCGGCAAATGCGGTATCCGCTGTAGAGGAAATCAAGGAACACGATCCTGATTCGTATGCGAATGCCCAGACTGCGGCGGCATTGGCGGCGCAGGCAAATACGCAAGCTCAAGCAGCCACAACCTCAGCTGCTGCGCAAGCGGCTCAGGCTATCGCTGAATCGGCGGCGTCTGATGCCATGAAGTACGCTGGCATGGTCACGACCGCGAAGAATACGGCTGATGCCAAGGCTGAGCAGGTGAAGATGAATAAGGTTGCCCAGACGAAAATTGATGCCATTGGAGCAGAAAAAACCAGTACCGCTGTACCTTTTGATGCTACTAGTGGAACTACTGGTGAGTACACAGTAAGCG
>JAPOYD010000186.1 GCA_026706735.1 Nitrospinota bacterium
CGAAGAGCTGAGGGCGTAAGCCCGAAAGCGATTCGGTGGGGGGTATAATTCGGAATGGCGATCAAACACGTTTTACCCCCCACCGAATCGGCCTTCGCACAAACCGCTCGGCCTCTTCGTCGGGCATCCCGAAGAGGAGATGCCCGACCCTCAAGGGGGGAGTGAATCTTGTTCTTTCATCAGTCGCGTCAGGCGCACGCCTCGTGTATGGATTCCTCCAGGACGCCCACCATCCGGCTTATCTCCTCGTCCGTCACGCAATAAGGCGGCATCAGGACGATCACGTCGCCCAGGGGCCGTACGGCGAGGCCGCGCCTTCTCGCCGCCAGGATGACCGCGCGCCCCTTGCGCTCCGCGGGCGTGTAGGGTTCCTTGGTTTCCTTATTCTTCAAGAGCTCCACCCCCACCATCCAGCCCAGCCCGCGCACCTCGCCCACGTGGGGTGAACTTTTCAGTTTTTCGAGTTCGCTCCACAGATGGGCTATCTTCGCCTGGTTTCGTTCAATCGTATTTTCCCGCTCGAAGATCTCGAGGTTCGCAAGCGCCGCGGCGCAGGCGAGCGGATTCCCCGTGTAGGAGTGCCCGTGAAAGAACATGCGTCCCGTCTCGGGCGGTCCGCGGAATGCGTCGAATATCTCCTCGCTCGCGAGCGTCGCCGCCAGCGGCAGGTAGCCGCCCGTGATGCCCTTGGCGAGGCAGAGGATATCGGGCGAGACGCCCTCGTGCTCGCAGGCGAACATGGGGCCGGTGCGCGCAAAGCCCGTGGCGACCTCATCGGCTATCAGGAGCACGTCGTGCTCCGCGCACGCCTCGCGCACTTTACGGAGAAAGCCGGGCGGCTGGACGATCATCCCCGCAGCGCCCTGCACCATGGGTTCCAGGACCACGGCGGCGAGGTGCGGCGCGTTTTCTTGAATCTGATGCGCAATCTCATCGCCCGAGCAGACAGAGCACGGCGGATTCTCCGCTCCTCTCGGGCACCAGAAGCAATAGGGCGCCTCCGCGCGCATGGTCTGGAAGAGCAGCGGCCCGAAGATGTGGTGGAACAAGTCGATTCCGCCCAGAGACACCGCGCCGACCGTATCGCCGTGGTAGGCGAGGTTAAGCGCGAGAAACCTGTCTTTCTCAGGCTTCGGGTTTTTTCTTTGCTTTTGGTACTGGAAGGCCATCTTGAGGGCGATTTCCACCGCCGTGGCCCCTGAATCCGAATAGAAGACTCTAGCGAGGCCAGGAGGGGTGATTTGCGTGAGCTTTTCCGCGAGTTCGATGGCGGCGGGGTTCGCCATCCCCAGTTGGGTGGTGTGGGCGACCCGCCCAAGCTGCGCGCGGACGGCCTCGTCTATCTCATCTTTCCTGTGTCCGTGGATGTTCACCCACAAGGAAGATACGCCGTCGAGATATCGGTTGCCCTCCACGTCGATCAGGTACGCCCCCTCGCCGCGCTCGACGACGAGCGGCGGGTCCTCGCGCTCCCATTCGTCCATGGGGGTGAAGGGATGCCAGAGGTGCTTCCTGTCCGCGTGGGTCAGGCGTCGGAGGCGCCCCGCTTCGTCGGTGCTCATGCGGGGCGTTCGGCGAGGATGACGGCTTCCTGCTCATCGAAGGCGAACTCGCCGTCCTCCTCGCGCGGGTCGAGCCAGTAGGCGATGGCGGGCGAGGCGTTTTCGAGATATTCGCGGAGCGCCGCCTTGTCCGCATCCGTGAGGTGGGGGCGGCGCACCCAGTCTTCGAACACCATCTTCTTGCGGAGCGTCTCCGAATAGAGGACGCGGAAACCGGCGGCTTCGAGCATCTCCACGAGGTCGGGCAGGCTGTCGCAGCGGTTGTGGCTCGGGTCGCGCAGGCGCTCGAAATCGTTGTAGCTGTCCAGTTCCTTCGGTTCCTCGGGCGCGATGTTGTCGATGTAGACGAGTCTGCCGCCGGGCTTCAGTACGCGGAACATCTCGCGCATCGAGGCCTGAACGTCGGTGAAATGATGGGGCGCGATGCGCACCGATACCGAATCGAGCGCGCCCGTCTGGACGGCGATGCTCTCGGCGTCGGTTCTGAGGTAGGAGACGTTCCCGATTCCCTTCTCCTCCCCCAGCCTGCGCGCGGAATCGAGCATGCCGGCGGTCAGGTCGCTCGCGATGACGTGGCGGCACCCCCCCGCCATCTGGTAGGCCGTGTGGCCGGCGCCCGTGGCGATGTCCAGGTGTACGCCGCCGCTCGGGTTCAGCACCTCGGCCGAGCGCGCGAGGGAGCTGCTCCGCGCGTGCGGCGCGCTGGTGACGTAGTAGTCCGAATCCTGGTTGTATATCTTCTGTACGGCCTCTCGCTGCTCCCTGGACGTGTCCATGCGGCTCCTCGATGAGAACGGAAATATCGGTTTGCGGGGGGAGTATTCCCAGAAAATCGCCGTTCAGGCAAGCGCCTGGAGGATCAATCTCGACTGATGAAGGAGCGATTGACGCGACTGATGAAATCAAACCCGATTGATGAGGATTTGTTGAAGAAACCCTCGTCGGGTCGTGGTGGTTCTGTAGGTCGGACATATATGTCCGACATACATGCGACCCGTGTCGGGCGGCGAAAAAGCAGGGACGCATATATGCGTCCCCTACACTAAGCATACGACCAAAACGACGTGCGGGGTGGGGACGTGAGAGAGACGAAAAGGCAAAGTCAAAATGGATTCCGGCTTTCGCCGGAATGACGAACGAAAACCACACTGCCTCGTCGGGATAGGTCGCGACCCAGGACAGGTCCGGTCTGCGATGACACAACCACCTCATCCCGAGTAGGCGCGCTCAGGACAGGCCCTTCGATACGCCGCTACTCAGGGTGAGGCCGATACAGCGGCATTCGAGACGGGCCTAAAGCGGTCTCAACACCGCGCGCGCGGGCGCGCCGTCGCGCCCCGGGTACAGGGCGGGCAGGGCGATGAGCTCGTAATCACCCTCGGGCGCGTGGCTGAGGTTCAGGCCCTCGAGCAGCACGACGCCGAGCGGCAAGAGCAGCGTGTGGACGGGCACGTTGGGGTCGGGCGCGTCCACGCCGAGATAGTCCACGCCCAGCAGCGTCATCCCGTGGTCGTAGAGAAGCTGGCCGGCTTCGGCCGTCATGTGGCAGTAGTCGGGGCTGTAGGGCTTCGTCCACCACTCCTCGTCGGAGTTTCGCGTCTTGATGAGGAAGCGCGTAGCACCCTCCAGATTCTTCGTGGCGAGTTCATCTGCCGTGATGCACTCGTGGTTTTCCACCGCGATCACCCGGGCGGGACCCATGAGGGTCTCGAGGTTGAGCGTCTCGATGCCGCCCGCGTCGTGCAGGTAGTGCATGGGCGCGTCCAGGTGCGTGCCCGTGTGCACGCCGATGACGGCCTCGGTGAGGCAGACGTCGTCGCCTGCATCGAAAGATTTTGTAAAGCGCATCGAAAGCCCCGGATTCCCGGGAAAGATGGGCATTTTTCCTTCTACTACGGGAACGGATATGTCGATGATGGCCATGCGCTCTCCTCCGGCGGGATGGGTGGGACAGGATGAGGCTAGGATATCAAATAACGCCGGGGGATGTCCAAGAGGGGGTTTTGGGCCGGGGCGCCCTCAGGCGACTGTCGAAAAAGTCCTCAAAAGGGGTTGTTTACCCCCCCAATCGAGATTGTTCACCGTCATTCCGGCGCATGCCGGAATCCAGAGCAGACGGGGATACCGAATCGCAGGACGACCAGGAAAAACGATAAAGCGAAAAGACAAATTCAAAAGCAAAGTCCCTGGATTCCGGCATTCGCCGGAATGACGAGCAAAACGGCATTCACCCGTAGCAGGGCGGCCGCCCCTTTACGCTTGCGCCGACTCGGCGGCGCATTCGGTCGGGTGGCCGTCGCGCTTCCACCAGTCGAGACCGCCCATGAGTTCCTTCACCTTGAAGCCCAGCCGCGTCATGTTGAGCGCGCCCTTGGTCGAGGCGTTGCAGCCGATGCCGTCGCAATAGGTGACGACGAGGGCTTCGGTGTCGAGGTGCGCCGTCGTCTCGGGGTTCATCTGCCGGTGCGGGATGTTGATCGCGCCGGGGATGTGTTCTTCATCGTATGCTTCGGGCGAGCGCGCATCGATGACGACGACGTTTTCGCCTTGTTCCATCGCGACTTTCAGGTCCCATGAATCGGTTTCATAGGCCAGCTTGTTCGCGTAGTGGTCGAGCTGTTCGTTCATTGCAGATCCTTTCTTTCGAGTCATTCATCGTCTTGTTGCAGGGGGGATGTATCACAATCGCGGGCGTGCGGGTAGAGAACGCGGCCAAAACGTCTGGGTAAACCCCTTCGCAGGGGAGTTGGTGCATACAAGCGTCCGAATGTCTATAGCCGAGGCGCAGTCTCTCCCTACTCGTGCACGACGACGCTGCGGGCCACCTCGCCGTTCAGGAGCGCATCGTAGGCCTCGTTGATCTGTTCGATGGGCCACTCCTTGGTGAGCAGGTCGTCGAGATTGAGCTTTCCGGCCATGTAGAGGTCGATGAGCCGGGGCACGAACAGCCTGGGGTTGGATGAGCCGTAGAGGGAGCCGATGAGGCGTTTTTCCTCCGTCACCAGGGAGGTGGGCTGTACTGAGACCTGGGATTTTACGTCCGCGATGCCCACGATGACGGCCGTGCCGCCCGTGCGCACGCTCTTGAACGCCGTGGACATCACCTCGGGCACGCCGATGAACTCGAAGGCGTAGTGCACGCCCTTGCCGTCGGTGAGCGAGCGGATGGCCTCCACCGCGTCCTCATCGGAGGAGTTCACCGTGTGGGTCGCGCCGAACTTTTTCGCCATCTCGAGCTTGTTCTGCATCAGGTCGACCGCGATGATGGGTTCCGCCCCCACCATGGCCGCGCCCTGAATCCCGTTCAGCCCCACACCGCCCGCGCCGAATACCGCCACGCTCTCGCCCGGACGCACCTTGGCGCCGTTCACCACGGCGCCCACGCCGGTGATGACGGCGCAACTCACCACCGCCGCTTTTTCGAGGGACATGTCCTCCCGAATCTTGAGCACCGATTTCTCCGACACCACCGAGTGGGAGCTGAACGTGGAGACGCCCAGGAAGTGGTGCACCTTCTCGCCGTTGATGGAAAAGCGTGTCGTGCCGTCCGAGAGCGTGCCGTCGGCCCGCATGCGGATGCCCTCGCCGCAGATGGCGGGCCGGTTCGAGAGGCAGAGTTCGCATGCGCCGCAGCTGTAGCGCCAGACCGAGACCACATGATCGCCCGGCTTCACCGACGTCACGCCGGGTCCGACTTCTTCCACGACCCCTGCCCCCTCGTGGCCCATGATGATGGGTGTGGGCACCGGGAAGAGACCCGCCAGGGCGTGGTGGTCGCTGTGGCAGACGCCGCCCGCGCGGTAATGCACGAGCACCTCGCCCTCCTTGGGCGGTTCCACTTCGATGGGTTCGATGGTCATCGGTTTGCCGACTTCGTGGAAGATGGCTGCTTTCATGGATGCGCTCCTCGGTCGATGGTTAAGCGCCGGGTTCGTTTACCCCGGCTATATTCTGTGATTTTTCGTATTCTTACCTGAAAAAGGTGCGAATTGCACATGCCGGCTCTCTTTGGACGTTGCAAGTCGTGGAGCATCCGTATATGCTTCGTGATGGAAGTCCCTGCTAGGGGTGTATGAACTGAGAGCCTGAAGTTTCGGGCAACCCTTGGAACCTGCACTGGGTAATTCCAGCGAAGGGAAGCGGGCCAAAGAATCCGGGTGTTTCTGGCCGCTCCCGAATCGCGGGGCGGCTTTTTTGATGGGATGTTTCCGGGGAGATGAGTTCTTGCGTGTCCGGGTGAACGGAGAGGACAGGGAACTGGCGGAGGGCGTGAGCGTCGCCGCGCTGCTGGAG
>JAPOYD010000014.1 GCA_026706735.1 Nitrospinota bacterium
GGTCTCGGTGTCCTACCGCGCCCGGGAGTCGAACCCGGTGTCGGCGCGGCAGGGCGAGGACTACCTGCGGGCCGAGTGGACTCTCCGCTTCGCTCCGGGGGAGACCGAGAAGCGGTTCTGGGTCGGCATCTTCAACGACAGCCACGACGAGGGCGCGGAGACCTTCGAGGTCCAGCTGTACAATGCGAAAGGCGCGGTCATCGCCGACGGTGTGGCCATCGGCACCATCGTGAACGACGATCCGATGCCGGCGGCGTGGCTGGCGCGCTTCGGGCGCACGGCGGCGGAGCATGCGCTCGACGGCATCGCCGGGCGCATGGCCGCCCCGCGCACCCCCGGCGCGCAGGGCGCGATTGCGGGGCAGGCGCTGAACTTCGATGCATCCGCCAACGATAACAGGCCCGGCGACGGGATCGCGGACCGGCATGCGGCGCTGGCCGGCATGGCGCGCGGCTTCGGCGGCCATGAGGAGCGTTTCAGGAACGGCGCCGCCGGGTACGGCGAAGCTCCACACCGGAGCATGACGGCGCGCGAGTTGCTGCTGGGAAGCCGCTTCACGGCGACGGGCGCGAAGGACGGTGACGGCGGCAGCTTCGCCCTGTGGGGCCGGGCGGCACAGTCGAGCTTCGACGGCAGGGAGGGCACGTTCTCGCTCGACGGCGAGACGACCACCGCCATGCTGGGCGCGGACTACGCTCGGGGCAAATGGCTGGTCGGGGTGGCGCTGATGCAGAGCGCGGGCGAGGGCGGCTACCGGGATACGAAGGCCACGCCCCGCCCGTCTTCCCAGGACTGCCGTCCGGATGGACCTGCGCCCCTGTGCAGGGAGGCCGTCCGCGAGGGCGATGGCAAGGTCGAGGCGTCGCTGACGGCGGCGGTTCCCTACGCCGCCTTGCAGGCTACGGAGCGGCTCAGGCTCTGGGGCGCGGCGGGCCACGGTGCGGGCGAGGTCGAGCTGAAGCCGGATACCGGCGGCTCGCTCGAGACCGACGTCTCATGGACGATGGCGGCGGCGGGCTTGAGGGGCGATCTTCTGGCCCCGCCCGCCGAAGGCTCGGGTCCGTCGCTCGCGTTGACCTCCGACGCCCTGTGGGCGCGCACCTCCTCGGAGAAGACGGGGGGGCTTGCGGCGTCTGATTCCGACGTGACCCGGCTCCGGCTCGGCCTGGAGGGAAGCTGGCGCATCGCCCTGGCGGGCGGCGGCCATCTGACGCCGAGGGTCGAGATCGGCGCGCGCCACGACGACGGCGACGCCGAGGCGGGCTTCGGGGTCGAGGTCGGCGGCGGCCTCGCCTGGAGCGAGCCGAGGCTCGGGCTTGTCCTGAGCGTCGAGGGCCGCGTCCTGCTCGCCCATGCGTCGGAGGATATCGAGGAGCGGGGCTTCGCCGCGTCCGTGGTCTTCGACCCCGACCCGGCGACGAAGCGGGGACCGTCCTTCAGCCTGCGCCGGGAGGCCGGCGGGCCGGCCCGGGGCGGGCTCGACGCCCTGTTCGCGCCCGCCCCGCTGGAGGGGCGCGCCGCCCCGGTCTCCGGGGAGGGCCGCTGGACGGCGGAGGCGGCGTACGGCTTCCCGGCCTTCGGCGGACGCTTCACGGCCGGCCCGCACATGGGAGTCGGCCTCGCCGCGGACGCGCGCGACTACAGCCTCGGCTGGCGGCTTGCGCACGAGGCCGACCTCGACCTCGGCCTCCATGCCACGCGCCGGGAAAGCGCGGCGGCGGAGCCGGTGCACGGGGTGCGCTTCGCGTTCACCGCCCGCTGGTGAGCCGGCGGCGAGCGTCCATCCACGTGAGCGACGCCCCCGGCGAGGGGCCGTGTGGAGGATGTGAGGGATACGCCGGAAGGGTCCGCATACATCATTGCCCCGGCTTCTCTGAACGCGTATGTTACTGCGCCCAGCCGAACGAACGGGAACCACCTTTCGAGACGAAGAGTTGAAACCGGGTGAACCGTTTCCATGCTTTTCCCTCGTTTCTCCCGGGAAAATCACCTGCTGCACCCGCCCGGCGCGACGGGAAAGACAGGCCATATCCGGGAGCCCGGCTCCAAACGGCGGATGCGCCGGTGAGCGGACGGATAGACGCCGCGCAGGGGATGCCGGCCAAGACGTCCGGCTTCAGGAGAGTTCCGGCCGGGCCAGGAGGCCGTGATCGAGACGCTGCTCCGGGCGCCCTGAAGGCGGTCGTTTCGCCGCTGTTGGCGCTGATGCGGGATCTGGTGGCAGTACTCGGGCTCGCGAGCGTCGCGGCGGAGGGCATCCATTCCGGCAACGGCCGGGCGGGGAACGCGGCCGCCTGGAAACGAAGGAACGCGGAGTACCCGCCTATCTCATGTTTCACGACCCCACGCTGATCCCGGGCCTGCTGCTCTTCTGTCTTCACAGTCACGAACCTCATCGTCGGGCGGGAGGCCGCCTCGCAAACTGCCTCTGCATCCGAGGTGTCATTTTTCTGACGTTTGGCGTACGCCTTCACATATCGCTGTGGCATGCTCTTCACCTCATGGCCGGGTTCGCCGATCTCGCGGCCCTAATAGTGCGCACTCCCATATACCTCCATCGCAACCTGACACCGCGGCTGCGGTGCCAGAAAGCCCAATACCTTCTCCCGCGTAGCACCCCGATATCCTAGTCCTTCGCGCGGTCGATTCGCCGCGACCCGAATATCCCGATCGCATAGCAATAAATCAGCAACGCTAGCATCATCCATGGGTGGTACTGCGCCGAAACCATACCGCGGTCGTTCACTCGGAATACCCCCAGCGGTACCCGTTCCACCGCCTCCACTACGAAGTGTGCCAGATCATCCTCCGGCAGCCAGCAGACCGTCGCGGTCGATCTGATGGATCAGGATCCGAGGCTGCGTCCCCAGATAAAACCCTGCATCGCTGAGCGTCGAGTCGAAACGTCTCGGGTCGGTATGACTGACGAAACCCGCCTTATGAAGAAGTTCATGGATATAGCCGTGATGTCGTGTGCCGAGCTTTTCCGGTGCCAATGACACGGAGAGAGGGCTCGGTGACAATCGAGCCTAAAGGGGTTTTCGGGCTAGAAAACAGTACAGCGGCGTGAAAACGTCCAATTTACCGCCCGCGACATAGGCGTCAGCGGTCCGATCCAGCAGGCGTACGACTTCCGCGGAGCCTTTCGGAAACAGTCGAACTCGCGCGACGCATCCACGTACCGCACGAGACGATCCGAAACTGGGAGCAGGGCAAGCGTTGCCCGACCAGCGCTGCGAGGGCCTTATTGCGGGTTCTGGACAAGGTTCCCGAGGCGGCGTTGCGCGTGCTGACCGGAAGGATCCACAAGACAACCCGGGATCGTATTTTCTTCGGGCAATTTGGCGCAATGCAGTCTGCCTCAGTCGCACATCAATTCCCGCAACTGTTCATTCGGGCCTTAATGGTAACGTTTGGCAGCGGTAATACAGAGCTCTTTCAAACGTTCGCTTACGGCCGGGTAGGAGAGGCTCGGTAACGACCCCTCCTATCCGGCTGAGGAGCCTGAGGTCTCGGAAATAAACAGCAAAAAGCTGCGTTACAAAGACTTGATGGAATAGCGCGAATATACGCCATCATGGCGACTGCCGGAACGTTCTCGCAAGTAAAGCAAATGCAGGAGTCGAGTGCCTGCACCTTTCGTCATGGAAATTGACATCGGGGGTAAACGCATGAACGCAATATTCAGACACTCCTGCCATTGTATCAACTGGCTAGTGATTCAACATAATTGCAATGATAAAAGTTCCCATCCTCTCTCAATACATCTAAATTCACCTCTGAATCTTCGACGAGCAGGACCTCCCAAAATGTTCTTGCTATCAACATAAGCATTGACGCTGTAGCGATTCTCGCCTAAGTAAAAAATGAAACTCGGATTGTATGACGGGAAATTCAGACTTGGTTGCTGGATGCGTTTTTCGGCAATATGTCTTGCTGCGACCCGCGCTGTGATTGGATCATCACCGCGGTTCTTCGAAAAGTTGCATCCGGTTGTCAAGGAAATAATGACCAGAAGATACAGCAACACCATTTTGAAATAACGCATCAGGGTTTTCTGGTTTTATTCAGGGTGCCCCCTCGGAGGACCTCAAGGGGAACTGGGGCCGGCATGTAAGCGCCACCCCTCCCGGACAGGAGGGTTCAGTTCCTGGCCCCGGGAGGACTCGAGGTTCCCGGTGGGCCCCGGGAGGGGTGGTCATCTGCCTGTCCTCTCGATAAGAACCTCCGTTAGCGCCGGCCCTCCCGGCGATGACGATCAGTCACATCCGGGACCTTTACACGCCCGTCAAGGCGGGAGAACCGAGAGGGACGGCTTGCCGTTTCAGGAGTCGACCTGGGGCACGAGGATGCCCATATAACAACTGAAACGGCCGTTATTTTTTTGCCGCCATACCCTTCCGCCTCAAGCTCTGCTTGAAGCCGAACAGGCGGCCTCTGGTTCACGAATCTTTTCAGAAAATCCCTTTCCAACAAGAGCGTGAGGAAAAGTCTTCAGGCTTCCTCTTATCCTCCGCGCCACTGAATATCGCTTTTCCGATCTCCTCGAACGTCATGGGAATCTTCTGGATCATTCCGGTTCAGCGCCATTTCCGCATATTCCGCCAGAATGAAATTTTGCGCCAAACGGCTGACGCGATACCGACCCCGGGAGCGGAATGCCGAAGCCTGATATGATCGATAAAGTCGAGTCAATCGTCAGCAACGTGATGGACGCGCTATTTGTTTCAGACGGCCTGTTCACGAAAACACCAAAGTGATGACCCCGAGTACCGCGACCACGACGATCTAGGCCGCCACGTAGTAAACAAGCAGCAGAGGGATCAAATCCCGCATGACAACACCTTATTGGTGGGATTATATATGATCGAAAGAGTAAAAACATAGAGTTTCCGGCGAAAAAATCCGCTTTACACGGAAACAGGCACTTTACGGGGCAATTTAAGTGTCTTGATAATGTGTACCCGATGATGTGGACCTGTTTCATCTCGCTCCTGCCGCAAGGCGGCAGACCATGTCAACACGCCCAGTTTGATGGCGCCTAGAGGGCGCGTCCATTGCGGTAGGGACGCCGGTTGCCCGGCGCCCCCCGCACAGATCCGGGCGTGGATTGGTTGTTCGGCGTGCGCCATGTCACAGGGCCGTTTACCACTTGCTTGATTCCGACGCTTTGACGCTGTCGGGCATACGGTAGCTGATTCCACCCTCGTCGTACACCGAAATCTGGAGAAGCTGCGAGAAATTCTGGGATTTGACGATTTGTTTGCTGTGCAAAAAGCGCAGGAGGCGTTGTTTCGTCCGGAAACTGTAAAGCGTCAGCATCGTGGTGAGACGGGAGTGTTTTGGATACCCGAACTGACCCGCGAGTTCCTGTCCTATCAACGCCGTGGAGAGTCGGTAGGCCAGATCCGTCAGGTCTTTCTGTTCTTTCGGGTCAGTAACCCCCGCAACCGGCGCAATGGCGTTGATCAGCGCGTTCGCCATGGCTATCGAATCTTCGCCCGGCGGCGGTTCGCACATATAGGCGATGTCGTGTTTTCTCTCCGCGTCCGCGCCGTCGGTGTAGAGGATGGTTTCGGGGATTCCCATGAGGTAGCCCGCGTAGCGCCATACGGCAAGAACGCTCTCCTGTTCCTCGATGCTGAAGCTCGTTCCCACGAGTTTCGAGTATTTGAGCAGTTGCATCGAGAAGATGGCGATGGCCAATCCTAAGTTCGCGGCGCTCAGCGGCGTGCCCCAGATCTCAAAGTCCCAATCGCCTGATTTCGCCAGCAGGTTCCTGATGCGCGCATGCACGAACCGGACGCGCGT
>JAPOYD010000108.1 GCA_026706735.1 Nitrospinota bacterium
ATTTCATCCCCGCTTCTCGATAACACTCTTAGCCTGTCGTCCTCACCCACTTCAATGACATCCAGCTCTCCATCCTTGTTGATATCCCACAAACCGAAACCCAATATCGTCAAATCGGGTGGAAGCGCATATGGCGCAGCGGGCGAAAGCTTCCCTCCTGACCATTGATAGCGATATATCGGTCCATCAAAGGGCTCGTCAATTCCTTCTCTCTGACCCAGAAGCATGTAGGCTTCTGAATCCGGAATCTTCTCGCCTCTCTTGGGCCGCCGGACGCGAACAACGCGGTAGAACGTCCTGTCGTTCCGAACGAGGGGCGTGAACGTACCATTCTTGTATTGCAGGATAATCGAGAACAACTCGTTCGAGCGATAAGAGGCAAGATAGAACTCGGGAGCGCCGTCTCCGTTCATGTCGGCGACGTCGAGCCACCGGAAGTCATTCGCCGCTCCCTCGTCGAAACGCGCGACCTCGCGCATGCGGTTCTCCTCGAAGCGGTTGACGAGCACCTGGGTCGGTGTGATGAGGACGACTTCATTTTTCCCGTCTCCATCCACGTCCACCAGGGACATGCCCCGGATGGCGACCTTATCGAACGGGTAGCTTATCACGCCGCCGGCCCTGCCTGGACCTCCCTCGCGGGTGAGCACGAAGCTCTCGTTCGCAGGTCCTGCACGCGTATCGCCTTCACCGCGCTTAAGGTCCTGAACCTTGGGCGGCAGACCCTGATCGAAGGGCAACTCATCCGCAATCGCCACGGCCTTGAAAAGTTCTTCCTTCGTGGTGAGGGACAAAAGGCGTGAGGAGAGGATTTTCTTCCCCTTAATTTCGCGGAGCTCGTTCTCGAGGGCCATATCGCTACGCAACTGATTTCGTAGACGAATCGGATTCTCACCTTTAAGAATTTCATCGGAGGCAACGCCCGTCTCCAAAAGCCATACCTGGAGCCTATCCACGTCGTAGACGTCGAAGCGTCCGCTCCTCAGGAGTTGGCGTCCCAACTCCCTCGTGAGCGTTTCCATGCTGACGGCCTCTTTTGTCTGGTTGACGAAAGGCAGGATCGCCAGGCGAATTTTCGAGGCGGACATGCGCACCGTGTCCTTGACGCGTGGAGACAGTTCCGTGTCCGGCCTGAGACGAACCAGGCGAGCGATGGAGAATTTCTCACGCACCTCGACGATTTCTATCTCGCCGATCTCTTCTTCCAGCTTACCGAGAATGACGCCCGTAGTCGGGTGTCGAAACGGCGCGCCCTCTCGGTAAATATTGAGTTTCACACCCTTGACCACCTCATCCTTTTCGCCGAGGCTCAAATAGAGGTCCGCTCCCTTGACGGCGACCACCGCGCCGCGCAGATTCGGGAATCTCTGGTGCAGCTTGTCGCTGATGAGGCCCAAGGCCTTGCGGTAATCATTCTCTTGCGCGTTAATCGGGGCACTGGATATGTCGAGGAGAATCACGAGGGCCGATAGGACGAGTATCGCCTTTGCTACTACGTGCGAAAACATAAAGAAACCTCACATAAAGATGCGCTCGTAAGAGAGACTCCGCTCGCGCCATTCCACTCCGCAACGGAGTATGGTTCTGCTAATCAATCATCATATGATATCGAAGACAGAAAGCCCCAACCACCAACAAATATACCTCGTAAGAAGCAGAAAGCAAATTTATTCAGTCCATTCGGAAGGCTACCCCGTCCAGGCGCAGGCTGTGTTTCGCCTCATGGACGGGTGAGTCCCAACTCTCTTTTGAGTTTCGGGTGAAGCGGCGAGCCGAACCTGCCGGCCTCTCTCGCATGTTTTTGCGCACCGGCGCGGTCGCCTTCCAGATACAGGGCCAGCGCCAGATTATGATGGACGCCTCCGTGGTCAGGCTCAAGCTCGAGCGCAGCCCTGAACTGCGCTATCGCCAGACGCCTCAAACCCACCTTGAGGTAAAGTGTGCCGAGATTGAAGCGCGCCTCCGCCAGGGTCGGCTTCAAGCCTATCGCACGCTCGAAATGGGGCCTCGCCAGATCGCCGCGCTCAGCGCCCATATGCAGCGCCCCCAGGGCCAGGTGCGCCTCCGCATTCTCATCGTTGAGCCGCAGGGCGCGCTTCAGGGAGGTTTCGGCGGCGGCCGCCTCTCCACTTTGCATCTGCGCGATGCCCAAATCTACCCAGGCGTAATCATAAACGGGATAGATCTCGACGGATTTCTTAAGCGGCGCTACCGCTTCCCGGAACCTGTTCCGGTCTATCAGGGCCTGTCCATACACCCTGAGCGCGCGCGCGCTGTTTGGGGACACCTCCGCCGTTCGCCGCCAGAAACGAAGCGTATCGCCCCACTCGTGGTTTCGCTTGAGCGTCAGCGCACCGAAGAGCACGCACACGCCGACGAGCAGCGCCGCGGCGATTCGCCAGTCCCTTTTTGTGAGCAAGACGCCCGCCGTAGGCACCAATGCGATCAGAAAACCGGCCGAGGGGATATACAATACGCGCTCCGCCATGATGGTGCCCATGGGGATCAACAGATTGCTCACGGGCAGATACGCGCCGATGAAAACGACCAGCCCGAAAGCGACCCACGGCATGTCTTTCCTCAGACGCCAGGCGCTATAACCCCACACCAGCAGACCCGAAACCCCCACCAGCATCCAGAGCGTGGCTTCCACTCCTTCTACCGGAATCTGCGCGAAGGAATAATCCATGCTCAACGGCCACGGCCAGACCAGGAGCTTGAAATAGCGGCCCAGGACGCCGATGGCGCCCCAGATTCGTCCGCCGGCCGGCATCAGCGCCAGGACGTTGTCGAGTTTCGATGGGGGATAGGGTCGCGCCAGCATTCCCAAAGCGGCATATCGCATCCAAACGTAGATGATGAGCACGAGGGCGAGCGCGAAGACGGCGATGAGCGTGTGCTTGAGAGGCGGGCGCTCGGTCTTTCCCGATACATAGCGGCTCCAGAGCCACCACAACAGGGCGCTGAACAGCAGTGCGACCCCGATCTCCTTGGACAAAAGCGCAAAGAGGCAAAGCGCACACGTAAAGGCGACCGGCATGAGCGCGTCCCGATACGAGGCGCCGCCATCGTTCTCATTCTTCTGCTCACCCTGCGCAACGCCTGGTTTCGCCCCAGGGAGCGCGACGCCCATCAGAAGGCCCAATCCTCCGAACACGCCGGCGGCGGCCATCAGGTCGGCGCGAGCGACGATGGCGTTCACCGCCTCGGTATGAACCGGATGAAGGGCGAACAGCAGGGAAACGGCTCCTGCCGCGCCGCGCGAAAGCCCGAAACGCATGCACAACCAGAACAGCGCGAGACAGGCAAGGGCGTGAAGCAAGGCGTTGACGATTCGGTAGCTAAGCGGATTCAGGCCGCCGAGCGCGTGGTTCAGCGCAAGGGAGGTGATGGTAAGAGGTCGATAGAGACGGTCTCTTCTCTCGTTCGTCTCGAGCACAGCCCAATAGTCGCGCTGAAAGGCTTCCAGAAGGCGGCTGCTCTCGCGGACAAGGGGATTCTCGCCGATGATGGCGATGTCATCATGCAAGAACGGGTTCGAAAACGTACCTGCGAATATGAAAAACGCGGCTCCGGCGATAGCGCAGGCCCACCCCCATTTCACGACCGGCTGCATCGGACCTCCAATACCCGATTCAATCTCTCATCACGCCCAAACCCGAGCAGTACCGATGACTCGCCAAACCCATCGCCTCAACTCGCACATCACTTATCTGAACAACCGGGCTTTCCGCCAGGGCGAGGGCAATTGTCTGGAATAGAACGGCGTTCGCATGAAAAGGCTCCCGGTGTCGCGGCTTGGCGCAAGCAATTGTAGAGACAACCGAATCATCATGCCGCCATCATGACAACAAAACTTCCGCCCTGCCACCGAGATTTGTCGATAAAATCGCCTTTACGGTCCGGTTTTCCTTTTGACTCACGGTGAAACGACTGCTAATCTCTGAATTTGCAAGTTCGCTGGGGGTGCCTTGCAGGCTGAGAACAAACCCTTCGAACCTGAACCGGTTAGCGCCGGCGTAGGGAAGCGACAGGTCTTCCACATCCTCTGGTTTCCCTTCGCCACACGTGAAAAAGAGAGTTCATCGCAGGGGGAAGCTTCATCCTCCTCCAGCATGAAGCAGGTGGACTCTCATCTGAATACGACGCATCTCAGAGGAGTCGGGAGATGGCACACTCAAACGGAAAAACAAACGACGGAAACGAGGTCAAGCTCAACCTCATCCAGGCGAATGGACAATCCACGAACGGCGGTGCCTCGTTCCCCGCCTCCAGGAAGGTCTATGTCGAAGGAAGCGACGACGTGCGCGTACCCATGCGGGAGATCTCCCTCTCGGGCGGGGAGCCGCCGCTACGCGTGTACGACACGAGCGGCCCCGAGGGCGAGGATGTCCACAATGGGCTGCCCAAGCTGCGCGACGCCTGGATTCGCGCGCGCGGTGAATACGACGAGATGGAGCCCTCCTACGTCCCGGTGCCCGGCCATTCGGATCCCGACATTCCGATGCCTCCCCCCAGGAAAGTCCTCAAAGGCCGCGGCAACGTGACCCAGATGCACTACGCGAAAAAAGGCGACATCACGCCCGAGATGGAGTTCATCGCCATACGCGAGAATCTGGAGCCCGAATACGTGCGTGACGAAGTGGCCCGCGGCCGCGCCATCATCCCGGCCAACATCAATCACCCCGAGAGCGAGCCGATGATCATCGGTCGCAACTTCCTGGTGAAGATCAACGCGAACATCGGCAATTCAGCCGTTTCGAGCTCAATCGAGGAAGAAGTCGAGAAAATGACCTGGGCCACCAAGTGGGGCGCCGACACCGTGATGGACCTATCCACCGGGAAGAACATCCACGAGACGCGCGAGTGGATCATCAGAAACTCCCCGGTTCCCATCGGAACGGTGCCGATTTACCAGGCGCTGGAAAAAGTGAACGGCGTCGCGGAGGACCTGACCTGGGATATCTACCGCGACACGCTGATCGAGCAGGCCGAGCAGGGGGTGGACTACTTCACCATCCACGCAGGCGTTCTGCTGCGCTACGTGCCGCTCACCGCCAAGCGGGTGACGGGCATCGTATCGCGGGGCGGCTCCATCATGGCGAAATGGTGCCTCGCCCATCATCAGGAGAGCTTCCTCTACACGCGCTTCGATGAGATTTGCGAGATCATGAAGGCCTATGACGTCTCCTTCTCCCTGGGCGACGGCCTGAGGCCGGGCGCGCTCGCCGATGCGAACGACGAGGCGCAATTCGCCGAACTCGAAACCCTGGGCGAGTTGACGCTCAAGGCCTGGGAGCACGACTGCCAGGTGATGATAGAAGGCCCCGGCCACGTGCCCATGCACCTGATCAAGGAGAACATGGACAAACAACTCGAAATCTGTCACGAGGCGCCCTTCTACACCCTGGGGCCGCTGACGACGGACATCGCCCCGGGGTACGACCACATCACCAGCGGCATCGGCGCCGCGATGATAGGGTGGTTCGGAACCGCCATGCTCTGCTACGTCACGCCCAAGGAACACCTGGGACTGCCCAACAAAAAAGACGTCCGCGAGGGCGTGATCACCTACAAAATCGCGGCCCACGCGGCGGATCTCGCCAAGGGCCACCCCGGTGCGCGGGAGCGCGACGACGCCCTTTCCAAGGCGCGCTTCGAGTTCCGCTGGGAGGATCAGTTCAACCTCGCGCTCGACCCTGAAACCGCGCGCGAATACCACGACGAGACCCTCCCCGCCGATGGCGCGAAGGTCGCCCATTTCTGCTCGATGTGCGGACCCAAATTGTGCGCGGTGAAGATCACG
>JAPOYD010000119.1 GCA_026706735.1 Nitrospinota bacterium
GGCATAACGAATTTGGGGGATACGTGCGGAGACCACGCCCACCGGCCCTTCGAAGTCAACCGTGTCGGCGTAGGTATTCTCATCCCCCAAGATCGACCAAGTCTGGCCGGCGAGCATCGGACCCAACGAGGCATAGGCGTGGCGCATACGAAGCCTATTGCTGCCGTAGTAAAAATCGGTTTCGATTCGGGTCTTGAGCCCGCCCATCTTCGTCGGCGTCAGGCTGTCGAAACGCAGGCGCGTTTGCCTGGCGTGCAAGGAGGATTTTTGCTGAGTTTTTTCTCCGTCAAGGGGGATGCCGCTCGCCCCACCTCCGTAATCGTAGCCGAAAAAAGAATCGCCAAAATCCTTGTCAAAATCGTAGATCGCGTCGAGCTTTACGTAGCCGCTGAACGAGACCGACGTGTTGGTCCCCGGCATCTTCCAGGAACCAGGAAAGTCGCCGGTAGCCACGGCCTTTTTCTGGGCGGCTTCCTGGGCGGCCATCATATCGGCCTTCATCTTCTTCTCCCGGGCTTCCAGGGCTTCGAGCCGCTTCATCAGCGCCTTGATCTGCGCCTTGAGATCATCGATTTCACCCCCGGCGGCCGGTGCGGCGAACAACGCCAAGGCTGTTACACATCCAAGAAGCGCTAAACCGAAACGATTTGCCCGCTTTCTCTTCATATCCCTTCCCCCTCGTGAGAAGTTCGACTACCAGCATTCGCACATGAAGAGACGATTGTATGAACAACCACCTCTTCGGGTTTTATGTCTCTCTTGTGAGGCGAAGAATCGGGTGGATGCCTCGCCCATCCAAACCCGCGGACGTGGACAACTATATCTACATCGGGTCGTGATTTGCTCCACCAACCTTCAAAAATTCGATAAACAAGGCCGAAGCCGTCAGGTCAGGACGCGCCCAGCGCCTTCAGGATGGTTCGCCGGACCAGGACGGGCGTCACCTGACGTCTATAGTCGCCGCTCGCGCGGATGTCGGTCAGAGGCTCCAGGTCATCGAGCGCGCCCGCGAGCACGGCGTCGATGTTCTCCTGGTTGAGTTCCTTGCCCTGAAGACCTTCTTCCGCCGCCGTGAGGCGTCTGAACACGGCCTCTACGCCGCCCAGGCCGATTCTCACCTCCTTGGCCGTTTTGCCGTCTTCTTCGGTGAGCACCGCGGTGGATACGGAGACGCAGGGCTTATCCTCTTTCGAGCGCGTGGTAAAGCGCGTGCACGCCGTCCGGAATCCCTCGGGCAGCGGGTCGACCTCGATCGAGCAGAGCAACTCATCTTCTTCCAGAGCGCACTCGTAATATCCCGTCCAGAACTCCGTCGCAGGAATCACGCGCTCGGAGCCGTCCGCCTTTTTGGTGTTCATCCTAGCCTCAAGGGCCAGAAATGCGCCCGGGGGATCGGAGGCCGGTTCCGCAAAGCACAGATTGCCGCCCACCGTTCCCTGGTTGCGTATGCGAATGGTCGCCACGTTATGAAAAATTTCCCCGAGCAGCGGGAAGCGCTCCTGCACGAGGGGGGAAGTCTCGATCTTGCGGTGCACCGTCTTCGCTCCGATGCGAACGCCGCCGTTCTCGGTTCCCTCGATGAAATCCAGGTCACCCGCTCCGGCGATGTCTATCAGCACCTCGGGTTCGTACACCCGCGATTTCATGAGAATCGAGAGGGCCACGCCGCCGGCGAACACTTTCCCGTCTTCGCCATGCTCCTTCATGGCGGCGAGCGTTTCATCCACGCTGTTCGCGGATAGATGCCTGAAAGCCATTTTTTTCTCCCCTCTCCTCGTTATTCGCCGTTTTTCTCGTTCAGGGCAGCCAGCACCTTCTCGGGCGTTATGGGCAGCGACGTAATCCGCACGCCCACGGCGTCATAGATCGCGTTGCCTATCGCCGCCGAGGTTCCCAGTTGCGCCATCTCGCCCAACCCCTTCGCGCCAAATGGCCCCGAGGGATTTTCCGTCTCGATAAGCACGGCCTCGAGCTCGGGTAAATCCTGTGTGGTGGGCAGCTTGTAGTCGAGCCAGTTCGCGTTCACCGGCTGTCCGTCTTCGCACTCGAAATCCTCCATCATGGCGTAGCCCACGCCCATGACCGCGCCGCCGTCCAACTGGCCCTGCGCGCCTGCCGGGTTCACGATGGTCCCGCAGTCGTTCGTGCTGATGACGCGCAACACCTCGAACGCGCCGGTTTCGGTGTCCACTTCCACCTCCGCCACCTTGGCGCCGTAGGCATACGCTGCGGACCAGTTTCCATAGCCCGTCACGGGGTCGGGCGTCTCGCTCGGCGAGTCATAAGAGGACGCCGTGTAGACGGCCTCGCTGCCCTCTTTTTCATACAGCTTCATGTAGGCATCGCTGTGGGTCACCTGCCGTTCGGGGGAGCTGGTGACGAAAATTTTGCCATCGCGCGCGTCGAGGTCCTTGGGGTCGCACTCGAGCAGTTCCGCCGCGCCCCTGAACAGCATGTTCTTCGCCTGGACCGACGCCAGGCGCGTCGCCTCTCCGTCGATGGTCGTCGTGCGGCTTCCGCGCACGCCCCAACCGTAGGGATTCACCGCGGTGTCCCCGTTGATGATCCGCACGTCCTCCACGCGAACCCCTATCGCCTCGGCGCAAATCTGAGCGAGCGTGGTGTCCGAGCCGTTGCCCATCTCGATGGTGCCCGAGAGCAACTGCACAGTGCCGTCCTTGTTCATCTTGATGAACGCGCCCGCCGTCTCCGGCCCCATTGCGCGCGCGCCGGTGAAGTGAACCGCAGCGGCCAGCCCGTAGCCGCGCCTTTTCCCGTTGCTGCTCGGCTGTTTCTGACCCCAGGGCACGCGCTTGACCGCCTCTTCCACGCATTCGGAAACGCCGCAACTGGTAATCTTGGCCCCGATGATGGTGGTGTCGCCCTTCCTCACGAAATTCTTGATGCGAAACTCCGCCGGGTCCATGCCGATTTCCTCGGCGTGTTTCTCCATGGCGAGTTCCGAGCCGAACGCATAGCCGGCGTTGCCGATTCCGCGCATCGCGCCGCCGGGCGGCACGTTCGTGCAGACGACGTCGGCGTGATGGCGATAGGCCTTGTAGTTGTAGATGCTCCCGCCCATGTGCGCCGTGATGCCGCCGACCGCCGGGCTGTAATCCGAATACCCGCCGTTTTCCACCACCATCTGGGTGTCGCGGGCGAGCAGCATGCCGTCCTTGTCGGTGGCGATGCGCCAGACGTGGAACTGCTTCGTCCGGTGCGTCCCGAGGAGAAACTCCTCTTCTCGCGTGTAGTAGAATTTTACGGGGAGGTCCAGCTTTTTCGCCGCGATGATGGAGAGGAAATCGATATTGAACTTGCTCGTCGCCTTTCCGCCGAAACCCCCGCCCACGTAGTTGGTGATCACGCGAATCTGGGCCTCGGGAATCTTGAGGAGTTTGGAGAAATACTGGCTCGAAAGACTCGGGCACTGCGAGGAATTGTAGACCGTCACGTCGCCTTTCTGCGACCACTCGGCGATGGAGACGTGCGCCTCCAAAGAGCCGTGCATCTGGCGCGAGGAGGAGGTGGCCAGTTCACTCACGTGATGGGCCTCGTCGAACATGCGGTCCACGTCGCCGAATTCCATGTGCTTGGTAAAGGCGATGTTGTCCGGGTACCTGTCATGAATGACGGGAGCGCCCTCCTGCATCGCTTCTCTCGGGTCGAAGACGGCGGGAAGCTCCTCGTAGTCCACGTCGATCAGATCGAGCGCTTCCACCGCGATGTCTTCAGAAGTCGCTATAACAGCCGCCACCGAGTCGCCCACGTGCCGCACCTTGTCCGAGGCGAGAGGATGCTGATCGTAGCAAACGGGCACGACGCCCCACTCCACCCCCTCGGGGATGTCCTTGGACGTCATCACGAGCTTGACGCCGGGAAGCCTCTCGGCGCGGCTGGTATCGATGTTCTTGATCCGCGCGTGCGGCAGGGGACTCCCGAGCAGCCTCCCGTGGAGCATTTTGGGCAACTGAAGATCCAGGGTGAACATGGCCCGGCCCGTCACCTTCTCCGGACCGTCGACGCGAGGTATGCTTTTTCCGATGTATGAGAGTTCAGCCATCACAACCTCCACTCGTTTGCGGCACGAGAGTTCATGCCACAGGGCGTTTTATGGTCTTGTCCTTTGTCTGATTTTCGGGTGGATACGCTCTTTCCCCTCCATCGCAATCCCACCGGGACCCGACAGAACGCGATGGCGCTTCGCTTGCATTCGATGCGCGCATTATAACAACTCGAAAAACAAAACAAAACCCAAAAAAATCGCGGCCTCAAGGCTCCTCACGCCATTTCAGGGAACTATCCCATCCCGCTTTGTCCTCTTCGTTTTGTGGTGTATCATCCGCCGTATTGAAACCCGGAATATGAACTTTCGGATCATCCCATGGACATAAATCTGGAGTGACGCAATGCCCATTCGTTTTGATTTTCACGACCGGAAGGTCATCCTCACGGGCGCGGCGGGAGCGATGGGAAGCCGCATCCTGCAGGGATATCTCGAAGCCGGCGCCAAGGTTTTCGCCACCGACAGGGAAGGCCCGGCCTTCGACGCGATCAGCGGCCCGTCCGATCAACTCTTCAAGCTCCCCTGCGACCTCGCCGACGTGGACGCCATCCGCACGACCATGCGAACGGCCCTCGAGTGGCTCGGCGGCTGCGACGTTTTGGCGAACGTGGCCGGCTATATGCCGATTCGCCCGCCGATGGAACTTGAGGAAGAGGACTGGAACGTCGTCCTGAACGTGAACCTGCTGGCGCCCTATTTCTGCATCCAGGAGACCATCGAGGCGCTCAAGGCCTCGGGCACGGGGCGCATCCTCAGTTTCGCGTCCATCGCGGGAAAGATGGGGGGCATCGGCCCCAATCTCACCTACTCCGCCGCCAAGGCGGGCCTGCTCGCCATGACGTTTAACCTCGCGCGGGAACTCGCCAGGACGGGCGTGACGATCAACACCATACAGCCGGGCCCGGCCGATACGGGCCTGCACTTCCAGTCCCCGCCCGATATGCTCGTGAACGCGGAGAAGGCGCACCCGATGGGCCGTCTCACGACGCCCGAGGACGTGTGGCACACCGTCTTATTCCTAACCAGCGAGGAAGCCGCGCACATCAACGGAGAGGCGGTGGACGTGAACGGCGGCTTCTGGACGGACTAGCCGGAGGAAAACACCATGTCGAGCGACAACCCGAAAGGATATGCGAACCCCGACCTGCTCTGGTCGGCCGAACAACTCAAAGCGCGCATGGGCGACCCGAACCTTAGAATCATCGACGCGCGTCCCGGCGAGCGCTACACGATGGGGCACATCCCCGGTGCGCGGCACTTCGACGTCTACGGCGTGAACAGCGACGATTCGGACGAGGCGCCGCTCAAGAATTTCTTCTCCATGTGGGCGTTCCTGCTCGGAAACCGCGGGGTGTCGTTCGAGAACACCATCGTCTTCTATGACGATTTCGTCGGCAACACGAGCGTGCGCGGCTTCTGGATGCTCGAGCTTTTCGGCCACAAGGACGTCCACGTGCTCGACGGCGGCTATAGAGCCTGGGAGCGGGCGGGCTACGAGACGACGCGCGACGCCGAAGTACCCAGGGCTGCTCCGTTTCAAATGGCGTTCGAGCCGCACCGCCTCGCCACGCGCGAGGACGTGATGGCGGCCATCGAGGACGACAACCACATGCTGCTCGACACCCGCTCGATAGAAGAATGGCAGGCAACGAGCGTGCGCGCCAAACGCGGCGGCATCATCCCCGGCGCCGTCTGGCAGGAGTGGCTCCAGCACCTGACGCCCGAGGGCGAAATGAAGCCCGCAGACGAGCTTCGCGCCCAGTTCGAGGCCATCGGGATCACGCCCGAGAAAGAAGTGACCGCCTACTGACAGACGGGCTACCGTGCGGCGCACGGTTACTTCGCCCTGAGGCTCCTGGATTACCCCAAGGTGAAAAACTACATGAGTTCCTGGAAGGAATGGGGCAACCGGGACGATACGCCCATCGTGCATGCGCAGTAGGGCAGCATGCGCGGCGTCAAGGGCTCCACGGCCGAACTCGTCTCCGTCACGCCCTCCGGCCTGCGGGCGCTCTCGCAGTACTACTGGATCGAGAAGATTGATCTGAAGAGGTGACGAGAGAGCAAGACGCGCTCGTCACACGCATCAAACTCTTACCACGTTTGCGTTGGCTTACACCTGCCTCGGATGCAACTCTTCATATTTCCCGTGGTCGGTGTCGATATCTGACATGTGGCGGAAGATTTCCTCGTATCCCGGCGGCCCGAAGATCCACAACAGTTTCAGGGGAACGTCGCCGGTGTTTCTCAAGCCATGCTCCACGCCCACGGGCAGAAAGGCGGTCATGCCCGCCTTGACCTGGTAGACCTTGCCGTCGACTTGCACGTCGGCTTCGCCCTCGTGGAAAAAGAGGATTTCTTCTTCTTTTTCATGAAGATGGACGGGGATGCCGCCGCCGACGGGAATGTCCTGATTCCCCATGCTGAGCATTCGGGAGTTCGTGTTCCGGGGGTCGATGAGGATGCGCCAGCCCCGGGGCAGTTCTATGTCCACCATCTCTATCTTTTCGCCGTCGTCCCAATCGAACACGTATGACATGTCGAATCCCTCCCCGGCCTGCGCTCGCGAGGGGTGGGCGCACCGCATGAGCGGCGCGTCAGGCCATCGCGGGCGCGACCTCAGTGGCGAATCTTTCCAGAAGTCTGAGAGAATCCTCGTGCTTCATCCCGTCGCCGTAGACGCCGAGAATCACGTGGTTCAGCCCGAAATCATCCCTCAAACGATAAAGCTCCTGAATGTTCTCCTCCACGGAGCCGATGACGCCGCCGCCGTTCAGGAATTCACGCACGTCGAGCTTGTAGCTCCAGTTGCGCTGGAGGTGCCTGCCCTCCTCGTCCGTGAACTCCACCTCGTTCACCCTGGCGCGGTATTCGAGGTAGGAGGAAAGCCCTCTTTCGAAATTTTTCAGATAATCGGCCTGCTCGCCCTCTTCACAGACGTAGAAGCGGTGCGTCATGGTGTAGTCAATATCGGACAGGTCGCCCCCCGCCGCCGCCACAGCCTCCTCGTATAGCTTCATCTTGTCGCGGTAGACCTGGGGGCCCTTGAAGCCGGCCGAGGCCATGATCTTGAAGCCGTTCTCACCCGCGTAGGTATAGGTCTCGGGGCTCGTGCCGGCCAGCCAGATGGGCGGTCTCGGTTTTTGGATAGGCTTGGGGAAGATTTCAACGTCCTTGCACCGATAATACTCGCCTTCGAAGGTCACCTGCTCACCTTCCAGGAGCCTCGAGATAATCTCCATTCCCTCGACGAGCCGCATTCTGCTCTCGGAAGGCTTTGCGCCGAACGTCTTGAACTCCTTGGGCTGGGAGCCACGCCCCACGCCGAGTTCGAGCCGCCCGTTGCTCAGCAGATCGACCACCGCCGCCTGCTCGGCCAGGCGCACCGGGTTGTGGAAGGGCATGATGGAGATCGCCGTCCCGAGGCGCAAATTCTTCGTCTTCTGCGCCAGCGCCGCGCACCAGAGCAAGGGATCGGGGCACATACCCACCTTTGAGAAATGGTGCTCCGCGAACCAGGCGCAATGGAAGCCCAGTTCATCCGCCGCCTGGCACTGTTCCATCACCTTCTGGTAGGCGTCGGCTTCGGTTTCATCCCCCTCGGGGCAAATCACGTAAAAAATCGAGAATTTCATTTCACCTTACCCTTCATCTTCTTCCTTCATTCGTCGAATCGACATCGTCTCCCCCCTTATCGGGTGAATTCGTCAATTGAGCGGAAACAGCAAAATACCACCTTACTCACAACCTGAGAAGCGCGCCGGGACTTGCGCGACAATTTTCCTAACCTGGGCTAGGATGCGGCATCATCCAAGGGAGGAAAGGCATGCGTTTCGAGAACAAGACCATCATCATCACGGGCGCGGGCGGGGGTATCGGACGGGCGAGCGCGCTCAGGCTCGCGCGCGAGGGCGCGCGCGTCGTCTGCATGGACATCGCCGAATCACGCGAAGAAACCGTCAAACTTATCAAGGATGGAGGCGTCGGCGACGCAAGCGCGGTGGCCTATGACGCCCTGAATTCAGAAGACGTGAAGAAAGTCTTTCAAGAGAGTATTTCAACAAACGGCCCCATCGACGGCCTCGTCAACTGCGTCGGCGCCGGCCTTCCGCTATCGGCGCTTGAAATCGACGAGGAGGCCTTCGAGAAGATGTTCGACATGAACGTGAAAACGACGTATCGCGCCTGCTGGTCGGTGCTCCCCCACATGCAGGAACGCAGCGGCGGCAAGATCGTCAATTTCTCCTCCGTCGCGGGCCGTTCGGCCAGCGTGCTCCAGGGGCCGCACTATTCGAGCGCCAAGGCCGCCGTCATCGGCCTGACGCGCCATCTGGCGCGCGAGTTCGGCCCGCACAACATCAACGTGAACGCGGTCGCGCCAGGCGTCATCGGCACCGAGCGCATCCTCGAGCAAATGAGCGACGCGCAAAGGCAAAGAACCGAAGGGGCCACGCCTCTGGGGCGCATCGGCAGTCCCGAAGACATCGCGGGCGTCGTCGCCTTTCTCGCCTCCGAAGACGCGCGCCACGTCACCGGCGTCACCATCGACGTGAACGGCGGATTCTTCCTGGCTTAGTAGTAGGGGCGGTTCGCGAACCGCCCCTACGAGAACACCCCCTTGAGAGATCACGATACTCGTCATTCCGGCGTATGCCGGAATCCAGGAAATTTGGTTTTGGCTTTATCGTTTTTGGTTTGTCGTTTTCATGGTCGTCCGGCGCTGTTGCCTTCCTCGTCGGTTCTGGATTCCGGCATACGCCGGAATGACGATCAAAGGCCGCCTCTGCGAACGAAGGATTTTAGTGTAGGGGTCGCATACATGCGACCCTCCCGGTTCGTGGCATCCGGGCCGCATAATATGCGGTCCCTACACACCCTCTCGAATAACGACCGTAGGGGCCGTTTGCGAACGGCCCTCCTTGGAGGAGAAACGGGCGCTTCACGAAGCGCCCCTACGGGAACACCCTCTTGAGAGATCGCGATGCCCGTCATTCCGGCTTTCGCCGGCATGACGTTGAACACTCTCGATTGAGGCTGCAACAACCCTTTCAGGAAGCTTTTCCAACAACCTCAAGTCCTACCCCTCGGGAGATTCCGCCTCCACAGGCGTCCGGGTTACGAAATCCTTGGGCCGCATCAACTGCATGACGATCGATGCGATCATCAAAGCCAGCCCCGTCGTCTTGTACCACATGCCGTTCCAGAACAGGGCCGCTCCCGCCACACCCATGAGGACGCGGTCGAACGTCGTCAGGATGCGCAGGAAATAGCCCTCCAGGGCCGCAGAGGTGCATATGAAGCCCAGGGCCGCACTCACCCAGACCAGGATAACCTGATCCCAGGGGCCGTTGATCAGGATCGGCGTGTAGGCCATCAGGAGCGGCACGACGTAGAGCGGTTTCGCCAGCTTGAGCGATATGAAGCCCGTGCGCATGGGGTCGCACTGCGCGACGCCTGCGGCCACGAACGCGCCGAGCGCAAAGGGCGGCGTGAGGGCCGCGTCCTGGCTCAGCCAGAGGATGATCATGTGCGCGGTGAACATCGAGAGGCCGAAATCCATGAGTGCGGGCCCGGCCAGGATAGCGATGAGGATGTAGCTCGCCGTAATCGTCATCCCCATGCCCAGGATGTAGCTGGCGAGCGCCACCAGGGCCACCGCCAGCCAGAGCATGTTGTTCGAATAGGAGAGGATGATGGCCGTCATCTTCTGGGCCAGATCGGGATGCGTGACCCCGGTGAGCACCAGGCCCATGACGCCCGCCGTCGCGCCGATGACGAGCGAGTTGACGGAGCCCGTAACGAACGCGTCGCCGATTTCGGACATGATGCGCCGCGCCTCCTGATGCCGCCACGCCAGGAAGCAGCCGAAAAGCACGTAGAGATACACCGCGTCGCCGCCGTAGAGGATGCTGGCGACGAAAACGACCGCCTGTACACCCAGCAGATACCAGCACTTCTGCTTTATCGTGCTCACCACGATGGAGGCGACGATGGCCCAGAAACCCGCGAAAAACGGCGAGAACTGGAGGATGAGCAACATGATGAGCAATGCGATGGGGAGGAGCAGTATCCCGTCTTTTCTCAGCACGCCCCAGAAATCGGGCAATTCTTCTTTCGTGAGACCCTGGAGGTTGTTCTTGCTCGCGTAGTAGTGGACCGACATGAAGACGGAAAGATAATACAGAAGCGCTGGCACGAGGCTCACGAGCGCGACCTTGTAGTAGGGCGTCTCGGTCATCGCGGCGAGGATGAAGGCGGCCGACGCCATGATGGGCGGCATCAGGTGGCCGCCGATGCTGGCCACCGCCTCGGTCGCCGCGGCGTAGGTGGCCCGGAAGCCCCCGCGCTTCATGAGGGGAATCGTAAATGTGCCGGTGATGACGATGTTCGCCGCCCCGCTGCCGACGATGGAACCGACAAGGCCACTCGACACCACGGCCGCCTTCGCCGCCCCGCCCTTGAAGCGGCCCACGAGCGCGAAGGCGAGATCGACGAACACATCCCCCACCCGTGTGGCCTGGAGCAGCGCGCCGAATATCAGAAAGATGAAAACCACCTGCGCGTAAACGCGGGTGATGACCCCGTAAATGCCCGACTGGCTGTAGAGATAGCCCATCACGTAGCCGAACTCCGCGCCCTTGTGCGAGAGCAGACCCGGAAATATCGGCCCGGCCCAGTCGTAGAACAGGAATACGATGGCGACGATGGGCAATACGAGACCGAGCACGCGTCGGCACGTCTCCCAGACGAGGCATGCGGCGGCGAAGCCGAACACCACGTCGTTCCATTCCACGATGCCCGCCCGGTTGCCGCGGTCGTCGTAGTAATACATGAACTCACACATTATGACGAAGCTCAGTACGCACCAGATCAGGTCGAAACCCGAGGGCCTGTCCTTAGGCGAAGTCTCTCGGCAGGGGTAGAGCAGAAAAGTGAGAACGGACGTAAGGCAGATGAATATGGGCAGGGAGAACTGTTCCCCGTAGTACGGGATGTAGGGAAATTCGAGAAGTGCTAACTTCAGGCTCCTTGGGCCAAAGATCGTGAAGCTCCCGTTCACTGCGCCGAAAAGAAAATATGCGGCGAATATGAAGCCCACTACGCGCAGCGCCCAGAGGGAATGGCCGCTCAGCGTCCTCGTGGTGGCGAGGCCCGCGCCGAGGAAACTGCCGATTTTTTCCAAGACGCTGCGAAAACTCAATGCGTGATCCCCCGAGAGCGTGGCCGGGTTTCCGGTGAGACCTCTCGACTAAAACGTGTGCTTCACTTCAAAATACCGGCCGGGAGGAGAGAAGGCCTCCCGGCCGGTTTGGATACGTGCGCCCTTCTTATTAGTTGGGCAGTTTGTAGCCGACTTCCTTCCAGTAACGCGCAGCACCCGGGTGTATTTTCAAGCCAGCGGCTTTCATTCGATCCAGATCCGGAGCCGTCACGAAACCAGTGGCCCAGCCCTTGTGCACTTTCAGCAGGAATTCGCGGCCCTTCTTCGAGAAGTTGATGCGCGCGACTTCATACACGACGTCGGCGGGCACGTTGCAGCCCACGATGGTCCACGCGGCATAGCCGATGGTGGGCACCGGCTTGTCGACACCGTTATAAGATCCTTTCAGTATATCAGTTTTGAAGTATGATTTGCTTATCTTAAGAAGGCCGTCGCCCACTTTCCCGTCCACCGGAAGGAGAGTGATGGGCAGCGAGGTCGCCAGCTTCAGGACGGCCGGCGAGGGCACGGGGTTCGGAATGGTGAAGGCGTCCAGACGGCCGTCCTTGATGGCGTCCGCGGCCACGTTCCAGTTCAGGTTCTCCTCGCGTACCTTGATGCTGGCGAGCTTTACCACGGTATCCGTCATAAAGTGCGTGCTGCTGCCCCGGCGGGCGAAACTGACGCGCTTGCCGTTCAGATCGGCGACCGTCTTGATGCCTGAGTCCTTCCGCACGGCGATGTGGAACTGCGAGACCGTGCCGGGTCCCAGGCCGCACTGGTTCTTGTAGGGCTTTTTGAACATCTTCTTGCCCTGGATCGCCAGCCGCACCAATGGGGCTACACCAAGAGCGAACTCGGCCCTGCCGTTTTCGACCAGCCGGATGTCTTCCACCGCGCCGCGCGTGGTGAGGTTGTTCATCTCGACGGTCTTCGATTCCTTGGACACCAAAGCCGCGAGACCGCCCCAGATCACGTAGGCGGCGGCGCCGGGCCCGGCGCTGGCGACCGAGGTCTTGATGCGGGCGGCTTCGGCGCTCGAGAACGACAGGCCGACCGCCAGCGTGAACGCGACTGCTGCAACCGCAGCGTTTTTCAGGTACTTCATTGTTTCTCCTCCTTGGTGAATAGTGATGCCACGAAATAAAAACGATTCCCGGAATGCTTGCCCAAAAACGAGAATCAGGAACGCTCCTCTTCTTCACGAAACGTGTCGATATCGCAATAGAGCTCGATGTAGTTTCCATCCGGGTCGCAGAAATAAAAGGCGCGGTTCCCGCTCCCCTGCTCGAAGCCGTCACCTTCGGGGCCGTGGACCAAAGGGCCGTATTCGATCCTGACGCCGCACTCTTTCATGTGCCGAAGCGCCTTGAGCCACTCTCCCCGGTTCGGCACTTCGAAAGCCAGGTGCTGAAATCCCGGCTTGGCTTCCGCCATGGAATTGCCTGATTCGGGATACAGCCCCGAGGCATCCTCCGGGGCCTGGAAGAAAACGACCTCATGATGGGTGACATCGCATCGCAAAAATACGGAAGCCCCGCCGGGCACTTTCGCGCCCGGGCCGCTTCTGCTCGTTACCTTGAAGCCCAGCACGCGGGTGTAGAAATCCTCCATCCGGTCCAGGTCTCTGGTCCAGAATCCAACGTGCCCTATTTTCGTCGTCTTGAACATAAAACCCGGTTCACTATCGGAAGAGGCGTTGGAGGGAAAATAAATGAAATAGTCCCGCCTTCCCGGCCTCGCAACCGCCCCTTGAACTAAAATACCCGTAAGACAAAATCTTAAACCATACCGCTGGGCAAAAAGCAAGAAACCTCAAAGCTTCGCAGCGAAAATCGGGGCCTACCGGGCAATCGTGTCGACAGTGGTTCAACTACTCCCCTTCGACATCGGGAAATTCCGCTACCCAGCCCAGTTCCGCCTCGCACCAGCGGGCGGCGGAGAGAAGCGCAGCCTCGCCGAAGCGGCGTCCGCCCAGCTGAATGCCGATGGGCAGATTCTCATCCCCCCGGCCCACCGGAAGACTGACGGCCGGAAATCCGATTTGCGTGAAGGGTTCGTTGAACAGAGCGTTTCCCGTGGATTCCTCGGCGATGGGAGGACGCTCCACGTGGGAGGGCAGGATGACGAGGTCGAAATTCCGGAAATAATCCTCCATCCGCTGAATGAAGCGCGCGCGGAAACGCAGGGCGTTCACGTAGTGAACCGCCGGCGTCATCAGGCCCGTGGAGATGTTTTTCCGGATATGGGAAGCATAGGCGTCCTGATTCTCCAGGAACATTTTATCGTGATAGGCGGCAGCCTCCACGCGCATGATGATGCGGTGTGCCGCGTGCATCTCCTCCACGTCCACGGGCAGCGTCGCCTCCTGGACGTCCACGCCCTTGGCCTTCATGCCCGCGGCGCACTCCTCGATGCGCCCGGCCACCTCCTCGCTCGCATGCGGAAGGAGGTCCTCTTTCCAGAAGCACGCCCGCTCCGGTTTCATCGGGGCGGAGGCCTCGGCGTAATCGGGCACGGCGACGTCGGGCGCCTGGGCGTCGAGCCCGTCCGCTCCCGAGATGACCGTGAGCACGCGCGCCGCATCCTCGGTATTCCTGGTGATGACGCCCACGTGGTCCAGGTTCCAGGACACCGAGATCAGCCCGCTTCTGGGGATCCGCCCATAGGTGGGTTTTAAGCCCACCACGCCGCAAAAAGCAGCAGGCCTGAGAGTCGAGCCGCCCGTCTGGCTGCCCAGGGCCGCCGGCACCATCCCGACGGCCACGGCGGCTGCGGAGCCGCTGCTGGAGCCGCCGGGGCTATGCTTCAGGTTCCACGGATTCCGCGTTTGCGAGGGATCGGAGGTGGCGAACTGCGTGGTGACCGTCTTGCCGAGGCAGATCGCGCCCGCATTTTTCAGGCGCGTCGTGACGGTAGCGTCCTCATCCGGCATGTCGCCTTTCAGCAGGGGAGAGTTCGCCTCGCGCGGCAGGCCGGCGACGTCCACGATGTCCTTGTAGCCGATGGCGGCGCCCCCGAGCGGCCCGTTCCCCTCACCGCTTGCGAGGCGTTCGTCGACAGCTCCCGCACTCTCAAGCGCGCCATCTCTGTCCACGTGCGCCCACGCCAGGAGTTTTCCTTCCAGCGCGTCGATCCGCTCCAGCAAGGAGCGCGTCCACTCGGCAGCGGACAAGCCGCCTTCCTCGATTCTTCTCAGCCCATCAGAAAGGCTCAAACGCCAAGGCTCACTCATTTTTCACTCCCATGTTGATGTATTGCCCGCCATGATTCATCCATCGAGTTCTTCGAGTTTCTCCAGTATTTCGAGCAAACGGGGCTTTCCCCCCGCCGGCGGCCGCCAGCGCACGTGCGTTACGGGCACGTTCTGGTTTTTGAGTTCATCCGCGAATACCTCGAGACCCAGATTCACGACTCTAAGCTGTTTGCTCCTAAAATCCTTCATGTTCACGCGTTCTCGATCAGTTCCGGCTTCACCAGCGCTGCGGCGAAACGCGCCGCCTGGGCGTTGGATGGCAACACCACCACACCGGCGTCCTCGAGAATCCGCACCTGCTCGTCCATATCCTGCGGATCGTCCGCCGTGCCCACTACCGAGGCGACGAAGGCTGGACTCTTCCCCTTCTCTTTCGCCTCCGTTATGGCCCGCGCCAAAGGGCCCGCCGGGTCCGGGGAACTTCCCCTGCCCAATATCACGTCGAACAAAACGACGCCCAAGTCCCCATCCATCGCCGCCTGCGAGACCATCTCCGCGCGGGACTCGGGGTCGATCATCGGGTGCGGCTTGCCGACCGTGTATCGATCATCACCCAGGTCGAGAATCCGGTGGCGGCCGGCCTCCTCGTTCCAGGACGCATCGCCAAGCAAGTCTTCCAGAATGAGACGACTCTCATGGGCGAGCGTGCCGCCGGAAAACAACCCGAGAACGCCCCCGCCATCGAGCGCGCCGCCCGGTTTCAGGGAGGCGATTTTCTCTTTCAGCCACGCCTGGGCGAAGAAATTTTCAGGTCTGTAGCTTTCCCCTTTCAAAATCGCCGCCACGGCGTGGCCCGCATCCTCCAGAGTCTCCGCCCAATCGGGATTTTCCGCACCCAGAAAACACACGACATGCGGCTTGCTGAAGTTTTCGAGCGCCTCTTCGATTTCAGGCAGTACCTCCGCATCCGGCGGCTTGGATATCAGCGCCACGATTTCCGTTTCCGGATCACTCGACAGGAAATCGAGCGCGTGGAGCGTCATCAGCCCGCCCACTTCTGCCGACAAATCACGTCCGCCCACGCCGATGCCGTGGGAAACCCCCTCGCCCAGGGCGTCGAGTTGAGAGGCCACCGCCTGGAGGCCCGTGCCCGATGCGGCGATGCAGCCCACGCGCCCCGGCCTCACGGCGTTGGTGAAACCGAGACCGGCGCCCGCGATGTATGCCGTTCCGCAATCGGGCCCCATCAGGAGCAAGTCCCGGCGGGTGGCTTCCCGCTTGAGCGCCACCTCGTCATCCACCGACACGTTGTCGCTGAACAAGAACACGTGGAGGCCACTCCGCAGGGCATCCATGGCTTCTTTCGCGGCATAGGCGCCGGGTACGGAGATCATCGCCAGGTTGGATTCGGGCGCCCCAGCGAGCGCTCCCGCGAGGCTCGATGGCGAAAAATCGCTGGAATCGCCGCCAGTAACCCTCGCTTGCGTGAGAAAGGCTTTCGCCTCCTCGATCGCTTCGCATGCAGTTTCTTGCGTCTCCGCCTCCACGGCCAGCACCAGATCGTTCGGCCCGGCGTCGACCTCGCCATCTCCCGCCAGTCCCGCATGAAGCAGGATCTCGCGGTTCGCGGGGGTACCCATGAGCGCCGCAACTTCTGAGACGCCCTTCTTCTTGCCGATCTCGCGCGCGAGGCGCATGAGTTTCACGGAATCCTGATAGAACAAAGGCAGTACGAGCCTTGCGAGCGGCAATTTATTTTTCTTCTCGGGAAGCGTCGAAGAGAGGGGGGAAAGGTTCCTGCGTTTTCTCGATCGAGGCGGAAGACAGCATCTGCATCATCTCCGCCACTTCATCGGCAAACCCGGCGATGCGATCCTCATCTTCCAAACCGAAGACATCCCGCCCCATCCGCACCAGTTGCGCGGCGACCTCTGCTTGCTCGTTCATTCGCTCGTCTCCCCATCCTGGCGCGCCGCGAGGCTCTTGCGCTCCGGGTGCTGGCCCCGCCAGCGCTCGAAGAGGTTTTGCTCCAGCCCCAGGCACGTGAGCGTCTTGCCCACCACGTGATCGATGAGATCCTCCATCGTCTGCGGCCTGAAATAGAACCCGGGTGACGCGGGCAGGATGAAAACGCCCATCAGGGCGAGTTTGTGCATATTTTCCAGGTGAATCGCCGAAAGCGGCATCTCGCGCGGCAGGAGGACGAGTTTTTTCTGCTCCTTGAGCATCACGTCCGCCGCGCGGCAGATGAGGTTGTCTCCCGTGCCGGTGGCGATCAGCCCCAGCGTCTTGAGCGAGCAAGGCGCTATCACCATCGCGTCGAAGCCTGCGCTCCCGCTCGCGGGCCGCGCCCCGATGTCGCTTTCGGGATGAACGACGCTCGCCCACGAAGAGAGCTTTGCGATGTCCACGTCCGTCTCATAAGTCAGGACGCGGATGCCCGCCCTGGAAACCACGAGGTGGGTCTCCACTTCGGGGTACGCGTCGTGCAACACCTCCATGAGTCGCACGCCGTATATCGAGCCGGAAGCGCCCGTTACGCCCACCACCAGTTTCATCGGAAAACTCCTGTTGCAACCAAACCTACAAGCGCGTCCTCGAAACCTTCTCGTAGTCACGATACAACAAGGTGAAATCTTTTTCGATCATCCCGCGCTTGACGGCTTTCTCGAGAAACTCGAGCGTGGCTTCTCCGTGCACCGTCTGCGCCCTGTGTTTCTTGCCCATCTGCACGGCCATGCCGACGTCTTTTATCATGTTGTAGACGCGCGATTTGCCGTCCCATTTTTCAGACAAGATGTGGTTCGGGAAGCGGAACTGGCTCGCGTAGCTCCTTGCGTTCGAGACGTTGAACACGTCGATCATGTCTTCCACCCGGAGACCCACCCGCTCGGCGAGTTTCCCCCCTTCGCAGGTCGCCATGAAGATGGAGTGGCAGACCATGTTGTGGATCAGCTTCATGGCGTGGCCCGCGCCGCTCTCGCCCAGGTGGAAGAGGTTGTCGGCGATGGGAGTCAGGAAGCGCTTCGTGCGGCGGTATGCCCGCTCGTCCCCGCCTATCATGAGCGTCAGCGTGCCTGCCGCGGCGCCCGTGGCGCCTCCGCTCATACCGGCGTCGAGAAACGCCACGCCCTTCGCCTTCGCGCGGCGGGCGATTCTGCGGCTCACAGCGGGGTCCGAACTCGTGAAGTCATAGATCACCAGATTCTTTCGCGCGTTCGCCAGAACCCCGTTCTTTCCCTTGAGGGATTCCTCGATTTCAGGCGACCCCGGAACCACGAAGAAGATGATGCCCGCCTGTCCCGCCATCTCGCCCGGCTCCAGAATCTCCACGCCCCGTTTTCTCTCCCAGGGCTTACGTGCCTCGGGCGCCACGTCCCAGACCATCAGGGGGATCTTCGCCTTGTGCAGATTGCCTGCGACGCCGCGCCCCATGTTCCCCAGTCCCACCACGCCTACTTTCACTTGCGCCATATCCTGGTTCCTCTCCTCTACCCGCGCCTATTCCCGGGCCGCTGCGGGCGTATATGTCTTGAGCGGGTCTTCATCGAACGCAATCCCGCCGTCTGCTCCGAGCGTGAGGCGCGTCACGAAACTGCAATCCGCCTCGTCTGTCTCGGGATAGTCCAGCCGGAAGTGCGCGCCCCGGCTCTCTTTCCTGTTCAGGGCGGCGGTGGCGAGGAGTTTCCCCAGAAGCGCCAGATTCCGGACCGAGAGCGCGCTTTCGAGTTCCTGGCCTTTCGTTTTCTCCGAGGTGCGCGCGCCGTCATCCAGCCGCATGCGGGGAATGTCCTCGTTCTCGATGCGCGCATATTCATCCAGTGCGTGCCGGCAGCCCTCGGCGTCCCGGATGGGGCCGAGCTTCTCGTGCGCGAGCATCCGGCAGCGCATGCGCACGTCCTTCTGCAGGGGGCCCTCTTCGCGATTGATGAGCGCTTCCAGCCAGGCGCGCTCCGCTTCGGGAATGCCGCCGAAAACCGCAGGCGCGTCGCGCCCGCTTTCTCGCACCTGCGCGGATACCGCCCTGCCCGCACGCCTGCCGTAGACGAGAGAGGCCGAAAGCGCTGAGCCGCCGATGCGGTTTCCGCCATGAATGCCGCCCCCCGTCTCGCCCGCGGCCCAAAGGCCCGGCACGCGCGTTTTTCCATTAACGTCAATTTCCAGCCCGCCGAGCCAGGTATGGCTGCCCGGGGCCACCTCGAGCGGCGTCTTGGTGATGTCGATGCCGCGCGAGAGGCACGTTTTATGCACGTGGGGAATCTGTTTCTGGATCGTCTCCATCGGGACCTTGGTGGCGTCCATGTAGATGCCGCCCGTTAGGCCCGCTCTTCCTGCGTGAATCTCCTTCGCCATGGCGAGGATGACCTCGCTGCGCGTGCTCTTCTCCGCCGTGTCGGGGAAATAGCGCTTCAGGAACGCCTCGCCCTCCTGGTTCAGGAAAATGGCGCCCGCGTTGATGAAGCCGGTGGGATGGGGCGCGAAGCCGAACAACTCCTCGGGCGCGCAGCACATGGCCTGAAAGTCGATCATCTCGACCCCCAGCAGAGAGGCGCCCGCCCGGAAACCCAGCACGTAGCCGTCGCCCGTCACCTGCGGCGGGTTGTCGTTCACGTAGAAAAGGCCGCTTCCGCCTCCCGTGGCCAGAATCACCTCGCGCGCGGCGTACACCATCAGGCACCCTCGCGAGTAGTCCACCCCCCACGCGCCGATAACGCGGCCCTCCTCCGTAATGAGGTCCACGATGGCCACATGGGGATGCTGGCCGATGCGGGCATCGCCCCTGAGCCTCTTCGAGAGCACCTTGGTGACCATGTTGCCCGTGGTGTCGTGGTGGTGCAGGGCGCGGGGATAGGTGTGGCTCGGGAACATCTTGAGGTCGAGGTCCCCCTTATCGTCCGTGATGAACTCCGCCCCCCACTCGCGCATGTCGCGCACGACGTCGATGATGTCGTACACCCAGGTTCTCGCGAGTTCGGGGTCGATGAGTTCACCGCCGTATTTCAAAATTTCCTGCAGATGGAGCTCGGGGCTGTCGCCCGGCGCCATCGCCGCGGCGAACCCGCCCCGCGCCACGGTCGTCGTGCCGCTCGTGGCGCGGCCCTTGGTGGCCTGGATGACGCTCACGCCCGCCTGCGCACACTCGAAGGCGGCCATCGTGCCCGCCGCACCCCCGCCCACGATCAACACGTCGGTCTCGTGGCGTTCCTCCGCGATGTTTCCCGCCATCTGAATCGTCCTTTCGCGCAAACGGATTGAGAAGAATCAAGATTTACGGGCGCATCTTAAAACATTTGAGGGCAAAAGACTCCCCGCGTTGGGGTTGTTGAAAAAGTCCCTCTGAGGAGAGGGATTAGGGGGGTGTAGGGGACGCATATATGCGTCCCGGCCTTTTTTCGCCGCCCGTTATGGGCCGCATGTATGCGGCCCCTACACTCCGCCCTCGTTCTTTCGGGCCGTTCGGCGCACACATCGGTCCGCACCTACAAAATGTCGCGTTCGATGCGAGGTGTTTGCCTCCGCCGTCATTTCGAGCGAGGAAGACTTTTTCAACGAACCCGCCAGGGAGCGCCCCGACTTATCCGCCCCGCGCGAGCATCCCGATCATCTTGTCCGCGCAGGCATCGGCGAAAGCCGGGTCGTTGATGTGCATATCGAGCGCGATGATCTCCCCCGTCTTGAGATTCTCCGCGAGCGAGGATGCAAAGGCGGCGTCCACCTCGGGCTGGCGCCAATCGGCTACCTCGCGTCCTTCCAAATCGTGTGCTCTCCGCTTCGTGTGTTCGCTGTAGCCTCTCGTGGGTATCAGAACCGAGAGAGGCCCCCTGGCGCGGTTGAGCTTTTCCGCCATCAGGACGCCCAGGGCCTCGAACTCCTCCCTGTTCGTACGCATGAGAAGGTTCTGGGCGTTGTACTGGAAGAACGCTCTCCCCCGATATTTCCCGGGCACCTGCCCTGTCCAGAAATTCGCGTGATCGAGCGCGCCGGGCGCCACGACCTGGGGAATGCCGGCGGCGCCCGCCGCCTCGAGCCTGCCCGCGCCCGCGCTGTAGACGCCGTCCACGAGCAGGTCCGTAAGTTCATGCGTGGTGACGTCCACTACGCCGGCCAGCTCGCCCAGCCCGGCCAGGGATTCGAGCGCGCGGCCGCCGGGACCCGAAGCGTGAAAGAATATGACCTCATAGCCCGCCTCCGTGAGCCGCCGCTCCACCTGCTCGACGCACGCCGCCGTGCCTCCGAAAGAAGACACCCCGATGAGGGGCGGAGAGTCGCCGCCCTCATCTTTCGACATGCCCTCTCGCTTCACCATACCCGCAAGGGCGAGGGCGGCGTTCGTCAGCACGCCGCGCGTGATGCGGTTCAGGGAGAAGTCGCCGATGGCGGGGAACATCATGATGTCGCTCTCGGCCACGTACCACTGCACGGCCGCGGTGGCGGCGACGACGCTCACCATCACCTTGGGCGCGAGGGGCGGCAGCGCGCGCATGATGGCGCAGGCCATCGAGGTGCCGTTCGCCCCGCCGAGGCCGACCGCGCCGTGTATCTCACTTTCCTGAAATTTTTCGACCACAACCCGCCTGCCGCCTTCCATCATGATCTCCGAGGCGGCGTTTCTCTCCATCCCGGCCAGCTCTTCCCAACTCCGTCCCGCAGCGGCGGCTACTTCCTCGCCACTGATGTCCGAGCCGCCCGCTTCATGCGGCTTGCAGGACAAATCCACCAGAAGGGGACGCACGCCCGCTTCTGAGAGCGCATCCGCCAGAAAGCGCGCCTCCGCGCCCTTGCTGTCCATCGTCACCAGTATGGCTGCACCCGGATTCGACATTTTTCCCTTACCCGATAAGTTGCTTATCCAAAGATTAGGCGAAAAGACGGCCTCGCATCTATTTCCGCAAGCGCACAGATTTGAAACCCTGCGCCGCCCTGGGCACGGCATCCTCCACCGGAAAGCGCTCGGCGGAGGAACCGCCCACGTAACCGTCGAAGCGGCTCTCCAAGTCGAGAAGCCTCTCGAAGTCGGCGGGCGTCTCTATCGCGCCCCCATGACAGGTGAAGATTCTCTCTTCGTATTCCGGCAGAAGAGCGTCGAAGAGGGCCGCCGCCCTCTGGGCCGCCTCATCGAGCGGCATCACCGTCTTGGAACCAATGGAGCCGCCCGAGCTGTTCCCGAAGTGGATGATGATGTTGTCCACGCCCGCTTCCGCCATGGCGAGGGCCTCATCCGGCGTAGTCGTGAACGCTTTGGTGAACATCCCCTTGCCGCTCGCGTATCCCAGAACGTCGACTTCTTTCGAAAAACCCATGCCGGTTTCTTCCAGGTCTTTTCTGAAATTCCCGTCAATAAGAGCGACGGTGGGGCAGTTCATCACCCCGTGGAAGCCGGCGGCCTGGATTTTGTCGACGAACCTGAACATGTCCCTTGTGGGGTCCGCGCCCAGCAGGCCCGCGATGACGGGGCATTCCCTCACCACGTTCAGGATGGAGCGCTCGCCCAGCTCGAGCGTGATGGCGTTCGCGTCCCCGATGGGCAGATAGCCCGCCATTGAACTCAGGCCCTGCATCCGGTAGTAGGCGAGATTGAAGGTGGTGATGAGGTCCGCTCCGCCTCGCGCGGCGAATTTCGCTGTGATACCGCTTCCGCACAGCGCGTCGTAGACGGCGCGTCCCGCGTCTCTCTCGGCCCGCAGGCGGGCGACGATCTCATCCCGGGATATTCCCATAACAATATTAGCCTCCAAATATCAATAGTTTGCCTGTTATTTTCGAGAGGTTACTCAACATTTTACCACATAAGCGCTTATGAAAAAGCGGCTATCTCGCGCCTGAGACATTTTAGGCTTGATATCATGTCCGCTTTTGTGTGAAAATGTCGAACAGAAAGGGCAGGCGGCTTGCGGCTTATCGCCTTCAAAATCATATTGTTCCAAGGGAAAGTTCCAGTGGTCCCGTCCGCCCGAGCCGCTCCGCCCCGATTGGGGTGGAGCGGCACGGGACCACGCAAGTCAATCAAGAGTCATGATTCGAGTCGGGGAAGCGAAATCACGGAAAATCCCCGGCACCCTTCAGGTCCTGTCCGCCAGGAACGCCTCGGCGACGAATATCCCTCCCAGTGCGAGAAACAAAAGCGCGCCCAGGTCGATGAGACTTAGGATAGAGCGCAACGGGTCCGAGTCGTCCGCGGGCAAATCGCGCACGTCGACTTTCTCGAGTTTCTCCCTGAGCGTGCTCATCTCCACGGGAGAAATGTTCGCTTCCGATGCGGGCGCGTTCACGGCCACGAAATGTTTTTCATCGGGCGTGAGCACGCGATAGAAACCCGCGCGGTAGGCATCCCGGTAGTAGGCGACGGCTCCGGCGCTTCCCGCTTTGCCCAGCCTGAGCCCATCGGCGGGCGCGGCTTCCGGGCCGGGCGTTTTCTCCATGAATTGAAGCGCACGTTCTTCCTGTGCCGGTCCGCTTATCTGTATCGCCTCCCCGACCCGCCGGATGGGCGCTCTGATTTCGAATGCGTCGCCTGCGTCCGCGGATGAGGAAACGCCCTTTCTGGTGCCTCCCAGAAAATCGGAAATCCCCCTGATGAGCGGAACGAAAACGGGCCGCACGGCGAGGTCCGTCCAGTCCCGATCACACGTGGAGCCCCATACCATTACCTGCCCCGAGCCGACCGAGCCGACCACCAGGAGGGGCGTGCCGTCGGGAAGTTCCAGCAAGGCCCGTCCGCCTCTCGCCGGCTGGAGCGGCGTAACCCGCGCCAGGCGCAAGGCGGAGAAAAAGCGCCCCCCGTACGCCCCCAGCAAAGAGAACGCCGGGTGCGCCTCCTCGCCCTGCGCGATCTTGAGGCTCTGGGAGGGGCGCAGCGTCACGGGCTCTCCCGGCGTGGCCGGAAGCCAGCCGAGCCCTGCAGCCTCCTCGCTCGACAATTCGCCCGTGGCCCAGAGAAGTCCGCCGCCCTTTTCGACGAAACTCCTCAAGCCCTGCTCCCCCCGTTCGGGCCAGCGGCCCACGTTGCAGGCGATGACGTAGTCATACTCATCCCACAGCACGCTGCCCAGTTCATAAGACGCCACGACGTGCGTCAACACCGGGGATTCACCGCCCAGAGGGGCCGCACTCAGGGCGTTGACCATGAAAAAGGTTTCACTGTCCTGGAGCCCGCGCTTCGGGTCCCCGTCGATCACCAGCGCGCGCAAGCGCTTCCCGATGCCCGCCGCGAAGTAGAACCGGTTCGTCGCCGAAAGGTTGTCCTTCGGCAACTCGATGCGTCCGTTGAGCACGCCCTTTTCCGGGGCATTCACCCGAAAACTCACAGGACTCGCTCCGTTCGGCTCCACGTCCACTTCGATCGTTTCCCGCAGTTCTTCGCCCACGAACAACTGCACGGACACTTTGGATTTTTTTTCCTCTCCCCGGTTGAAAACGCGCGCGCCGATGGTGAAGGAAAACCCCGCCTTCGGTGGCCAGGGCTTCATCTTCACATCCCGGAGGCTCAGATCCTCCACTCCCGCCTCGGGGGCCACGCGCACGAATTGCAGATGAACATGCGGGTTCCATTGCTTGAGATTGCGAATCTGAAACGACTCCCAATCCCCCTTGGCGAAATCGCTGAAAACGACGATGTTTCTCCGCCCCGCCTGGGGCGACGCGTTCTCGAGCGCATGCTGTACGACGCGGGCGGGCGCACCCCCGGCGTCTGTCTGGCGGACCCTCTCAAGGGCGGCGAGAGCCTCCTTGCGCTGCAAATCTTTCAGGGCCGCGGCGGCCGGTTCTCCGGCGGTCACCGTGATGCTCATGCGATCCGCATCGGACATGTCCTCGATCATCCGCCTCGCGGCGCGTTTGGCCACGTCGAAACGGCTCCCCTTTTCCGTCTCAAACGCCATGCTCGCCGAGTTGTCGATCACGGCGACCGTGTGGACGGGAAACCATCCACCGGCCGACATGCCGCCCTCGGTCTCGAGGAGAGGGCGCGACGCCAGGAAGATGATGATCCCGACGGCGCACACGCGGAGAAAAAGGAGTATCCAGTTTCTGAGCCTGCTGCGGTTCGTGATGCGGCGCTGCGTTCTGAGCAGGAACTCGAAGGTGGGGAGACGATATCTGCGGACGAGGCGCCTGCGCAGCAGGTGAATCAGGATGGGGAGAAAAACGAGTCCCATCCCCCAGAGAAGCGCTGCGTGCAAGAATTGAAAACTCAAGTTCCAGTCTCCCCGGGCGCCCCGCTATACCCTCGAGCGGCTGCGCCACGCCAGAAAGCGGATAAGGCCCCTGTCCAGCGGCTCGGCCGTCGAGACGAGATGATAATCGACCCCTAAGTCCGCACACCGCTCCCGCGTTTCCTCGAGAAATTCTTCCAGGAGCCCGAGATAGGGTCTCTTCACCACCTCGCACTCCACGGTGATATTCCTCTCCGTCTCGACGTCATCCATCCTGGCGAGACCCTCGAAGGGAAACTCGAGCTCCACGCTGTCGAGGATGTGAAATACGATGACGTCGTTTCCCTTGAGACACAGGAGTTTGAGCGCTTTTTCCACGGCCTCGGGGTCATCGAGCAAATCAGAAACAATGACGACGAGCCCCCTTCGCTTCAGGCGCTCCGCCAGGGCAAGCATCGAACGGGCGATTCCGGTTCCCCCGCCAGGCGATGCCGCCTGGAGGCCCGCCAACAGGGTCAGCAAGTGTTTTCTGATGGATTTGGAAGGAACCTGCGTGTCTTCGGTCTCATGCGAAACCACCAGGCCCACCGAATCGGACTGGCCCAGCAGCAAATGCGCCATCGCCGAGGAGAGCGTGGCCGCATATCCCCACTTGCTCAGGGGGCCGTCGCCGAAATCCATCGAGGCGCTGGCGTCGACGACGAGATGCGCGTAGAGGTTCGTCTCGTCTTCATACTGCTTCACGAGGTAGCGGTCGAATTTCCCGTACGCCTTCCAGTCGATGTGCCGGAGTTCGTCGCCCGGGCTGTACGCCCTGTGTTCTTCGAAATCGACGCTGAACCCACGCGAGCGGCTCCGGTGCACGCCGCTCATCAGGCCCTCGACCACGTGGCGGGCGCGCAACTGGAGGTTGGACAATCGTGAGATGACGAGGGGGTCGAAATACTGATCCGAATTCAAGGCGGTCCTCTTTGAGCAGGCGTCTACGCGGCTTCGGTGGCCTCCGCCGGGGGCGTGATGGCTTCGAGAAGCTGCCGTATCAGCGAGACGGAGTCGTGGCCTTCCGCCTGCCCGCGGAAGTTCACCAGAATCCGGTGCCGCAGCACAGGCTCGGCCAGCGCCCGCACGTCCTCGATGGTGGCGGCGTAGCGTCCCCGAAGCAGCGCCCGCGCCCGCGCCCCCAGGATCAGATACTGGCTCGCCCTCGGCCCCGCGCCCCACTCCACGTACTGGCGGACGAAATCAGGAGCGCTCTCATCGTCGGGGCGGGATGCGCGCGCGAGCGACACCGCGTATTCCACCACGTAGGGGGCCGCAGGCACGCGGCGCACCAGTCCCTGAAAGGCCAGAATCTGCTCGTTGTCCATGATCTCTTCGAGCTTGGGATCGTAGTTCGAAGTCGTCTGCGCGACGATTTCCTTCTCCTCCGCGAGGCTGGGATACGACACCCCGATCTCGAACATGAACCTGTCGAGCTGTGCTTCGGGCAGCGGATACGTACCCTCCTGCTCCACGGGGTTCTGGGTCGCGAGAACGAAAAACGGCGGGTTCAGGTAGTGCGCCTGCCCGCCGGCCGTCACGTGCAACTCCTGCATGGCCTGCAGAAGCGCCGCCTGTGTCTTGGGCGACGTGCGGTTAATCTCGTCCGCCAGCAGTATCTGGGTGAAGATGGGCCCGCGAATGAAGCGGAAAGAGCGCCTTCCCTCCGTGGTGTCATCCAGGATGTCCGTGCCCGTGATGTCCGAAGGCATCAGATCGGGCGTGAACTGGATGCGGTTGAAATCGAGCTGCAGCACGCGGGCCAGGGTGCGTATCAGCAAGGTTTTCGCCAGGCCCGGCACGCCGACCAGAAGGGAGTGGCCTTTCGAGAGCAGGGCTATCAGGACCAAGTCGATCACCTCCGCCTGCCCGACGATGATCTTGTGCACCTGATCGAGAATGGCGTCGCGCTTCAGGCCGATCTCGCGCGCTATCTCCACATCCACTTCGCTCATGTTCGATTCTTCGTTACTCACATCATCCGTCACTTCGTTCATTGCGTATCGCCTCTCGATTTAGCGGGACGACATGGAGAGAAGCACTTCGCGCTCTCGCTTCGCCTTTTCCGTCTGCCCCGTTCTTTCGTAATGCGCCAGCAGGCGCTCATGAACCACTCGAATGAAGGGATTGATCTCCACCACCTCCTCCCACGCCCTGAGGGCGCTCTCCGCCTTTCCGCCCATCTCGCTCGCCAGCGCCCGATGCACGTGCGTCATCGCGTAATCCGGGTCCACCTCCAGCGCCTTCTGGATGTGCCGCTCGGCCTGGGGAATCATGCCCAGGTGTATCTCGACCTGCGCCGCGCGGTTGAGCAGGGGCTGGGAGTACGGCTCATCGCGCAGGGCGCGGCGGTATTCGATCAGCGCCGCCCTCATCCTGCCCCGGAACGAAAGCCTGTCGCCCAGCCGCATGCGCCTTCTGGCCACGGCGCTCTTGAGCGCCGCCAAATCGATCGAGCGCTCGTTCATCGGCCCCTTGGGCTTGAGCTTGGGCAGCATGACTTGCGAGCCCGCATGCGCGCGAAGGGGGAGTTTTTTGAGGTCCTCTATCCAGAGTTTCTCAAACCCGCCCAGGTCGACTCCGGCGACCAACCGAAGCCCGGGCTCCGCGCTCTGGGGCGGACCGGTGGATTCGAGTTCAACGAGACTCGCCCGCCTTTGGCGCCGCATTCCGGGGTTTTCCTCTCCAAGCGCCGGCGCGCCCTGCATTCTTGGCGCGGGCGAGGCCTCCCGGATGCCCGCCAGCAGGCGGACGAGCGCGCCCTCACCCATTGTACGGCGGATGAAATCCACGGCCGAAGCCGCTTCCGCGTAAGCCAGATGCACTTCCTGCGGCGTATCGAGATAGATGAGGCTCGGCTCCATCTTCTTGAACGGAACGTAGTTGTTCGTCTCCCTCGCCTTGTACAGCAAGGCCTCCTCGCCCGGGTGGAGATAGCCTTCCCGCTCCCCGCCCTTCCATCTTTTCTCCAGGTATTTGGCGATTCCCTCGTGCAGCCAGATCGGGGCGCGGTTCTTCGTCGCCAGCACGATGAGGTAGTGGACGTACTCGTGCGCCGCGGTGTCGAGCCAGCGATAGCCCCGAAGGAGCGCGCCGGGGGATAGAAACATCACCTTGTTGAACTTGCAGACCCCGACCGCGCCTTTCTCCTCGATGTCCCGCCGCGAGAGCGTGGATGAGCGGTGGAAGCGGACCGAGTCCGAAAAAAGCTCCACGCGAATCCGCTGCGCCGGCCGTACGCCCAATATCTCCCCATAGCGCGCATAGGCCTTCTCCAGCGCATCGCCCAGGTAAGGCAGCAAAACGGCGTCTTCGCCCGGTTCGTACCAGATGTCGAAATGAGCCGTCTTGTGCGCCTTGAATCCCTGCACCGCGGTTTGCGTCTGGCGCACGTGGAGCCTGAGTTCGAGCCATTCGCCGTCTCCGGGTTTTTTCTTGAGCGCGGCGTTGAGGTTGGCGACCGACTCGGAGAATCGTCCTTCCAGGTAATCCGCGGCTCCCGAGAGCGCCCGCCATTCCGCCCGGCCGGGTGATCCGGCTTCGAGCGATTCGATTTTCTTCCTCGCGGCCGCCAGATTCCACGCCCGAAGATCATCCACCACCGCGCGATAACCATCCGGCCGCTTCACGGCCTGGGAGAGAGGCACCGCGCGATTGACGGTATGCGTCCACGCGGAAGGAGCAAAAGCCGCGATCAGGGAAGCGCAAATGAGAGCTGCGAGAAATTTTTTGCGCATTATTTTGTCAGCCTGTCGAAATAGTCCTCGATTTCACCGCGCATTCCGCTCGGCAGGCCGTCCTTCATCGCCTCCATGATCTCTTCACGGTACTTGGCGGGCACCTTGTATTGTTCCCGATCCGGAATGAGAACCTCGCTGAACTGGGTGCCGAGATTCCCGTCCTCCTCCCGTCCCCGCTGGTTCGAGCCTTGCGGCTGGGGAAAATTCGGGTTCCTCGACCACCACGGCCTGTTCCCTCCCCTGCCCGGCCCCAATGCGCCGAAGCCCCGGGGGGTGCCCATGCCCAGACTGCCCCGCTGGGCCATCTGCTGCATGGCCTGCTGCATGGAGTTCTGCCCCTGGGCGAGCTTGCGTATCGCCTCCTCCTCGGGGGGCACGGCGCGTGAGGAACTGCGCTCTCCCAAATGAGCGGTGGCCCGTTTCATCGCTTCTCCCGCCTCGGTGATTCTCCGCACGATGCTCGGATTGATGAACGGATACACCTGCATCATCTGACGCAAGTGCCGCTCGAAAACCTCCAGGCGCTTGCGCAAGGCGTCCTGCCTGTGGCGCAGGCCGTCGAGTTTCGCGATTTCCGTGCCGCCCGCGTCTTTTTCTGATTTGTCCAAAAGCCGCCCCGCGCTCTTCGCCAATTCTTCCGGGGACACGGGCTCGGGGGGCGCAAGCCCAAACCCCATCCCGCCAAGCGCAAGCGACGCCATGCTCCCCGGAATTTCAAACGAAGGCCCCTGCGGCGAAGGAACCGGGCCTATCAACCCAGGCGCAGGCCCAAGCGCCCTCCTCGGCAGTTCTCCCGCCAGGGGCGCGGCGCCGCGTTCTTCCAGACCTTTCGCCACCTCCGGCGCAGGCTTCACGTCCGGGTCCATTTGCCAGGCCCAGGGCTCAGGCCTGATTCCCTCTCGCGCATCCCTCGGCGTCGCAGGCTCCAGCCCTTTTTCGAGCTTCGCCGCCTCCGGCGCATCTTTTTCCTTCTCCGCCATCTGCCCGGGACGGGCGCAAGGCGACTTCTCGAACTTGGCCGCCCACTCCGGCAGCCTCTGGAAGATGATCCCCCATTCCCCTTTCTTGAGCATGGTGTCGAACTCGGAGAGCGCACGCATCTTCTCGCGCTGGATTTTCTCCGCCTGTTCCCGGGGGGAGAGTTTCTTCTTCGTTTCAGGCCGGCCGAGCATCGAAATCTCAGGCTCCGTCGGTTCGGCTTGCTTCACCGGTTCGGCCTCCGGGAAACAATCCGGCGGGAGCGGCTTTGCGGCCGACTCGCTCGTTTTCATCCAATACGCCCGGGCGTTGCGCGACGCGGCGGCGACCTCTTCGGGCCATTTCTTCTTCAGACGATCCACCACGTTTTCCAGCACGCCGACCGTCTCGCCCAGGATGGCCTGCTGCTCTTCCACGATGGCCGCCAGTTCGCTTTGCTGGCGCCTGATGGGCCTGCCCCCGCGCTGGCTCATCATCTGCTGGCGCTGCATGCCGCGCAGCGCCATGCGCATTCTCTGCAACTGGCTCATGAGGCGCCTGAGCTGCTCCAGCGCGCCCTGAAAATTGTTCTGGCGCATCATCTCGCGAATCCGCTCGAAGGCGCGCATCATGTCCTGCATGGGCATCTCGCGCATGCTGCGCTGGTTCATGAATTCCGCCGGCATGCGCTGGGCCAGAGAAGCCATCTGCTGCATCAGCTTGCCCAACTCCGTCCTGAGTTTTTCAAGCTCCTTCTCCACCCGGTTGATCGCCTCCTGGTCCCCGCCCATTCTGCGCATTTTCTCGAGCGCCTGCTCGATGGCCCTTTGTCGCTGGATCATCGATTCCGTCGTACGGCCCGCCCTGTCCACCCGGACGTTGCGCTGTATCTCCTCGCTCATCGTGGCGAGACGCTCCAGCGTTTCCGTCGCCTCTTCCTGCCGGGCGGCTATCTCGCGATTCAGCCTTTTCCTTTCCGATTCGGCGTTCTTCCCCAATTTCGACAGTTGCGAGAGCGGTTTCAGGTATTGTGAAATCGCATCCCGCAGTTGTCGCTGCAGCGTGGAGAGATCCATGTCGGAGAGCGTCTCGCGCGGATTCTTGGGCCTGAGCATCGCTCTCGCGCGCTTGATGCGTTCCAAGATTCTGGTGGCCTTCGCCTCGATGGAGCCGCTCTTCCGGGCGAGCCTGCCGGTTTCCTTCGCCCCTTTCGCCTTTTCTTCCGGCAGCAGGTCCTTTTCCAGGTAATCGCCCAGCAGGTCGAGGAGTTCGTCCGAAATCTCTCCCAGATTCCTGTCCAGCCCGGCTATCACGGCTTCCCTGTCGCGGATTTTGATCCGGTAGATTTTGCTCGTCCCGAACTTGGGGCCGCTCACCGTATCCACGTCAGGGGCGATGAAGCGATAGGAGAGGATTCCCCCCGGTTTGATTCCCATGGACCTGAGGTCGAATTCATAGCGTCCGAGCACATCCTTTTGGGGAGCCTCGCCGCCCCACACCTTGATTCTCCTCGGTCGACCGCTCCCGAGCCTGATTTCGAGGTACACGCTCTTGAGCCCGAAATCATCGGACGCCCGGTACTTCACGGTCACCTGCTCGTCGGCCTCCACCGTGAGGTCTTTTTCCGGATGCGTCACCATCACGACGGGAAAGGCGTCGGGGATGATGTCGATCTGGTAGCGCCGGGGCGCGAGATTCGAAAAACCGTGTGCATCCTTCAAGCGAACCTGGTAAGAACCCGCGCCGCCCAGGATCATCTTCCCCCTCAGCGAATCGCCCTCTTCCGAGGGGTTGAGCGGCAATCGCCAGCCGTCGGCCAGCGCGATGAGCGCCTCCTGAACCGGCTTGTTCGTCTTCACGGCCAGTTGCACCTCCGAACCCATATAGGCGCGGATGTGGCCGCCGTTTTTCCCCTTCCCGGGCTTGAGCTTCGTATACTCGGGCGGATACTGAACGACTTCGATGGATTCCACCCCCGGCGGGGCGACCACGCGAACCTCGATCGTCCGCGAGCGAAACCTCCCCGTTCGCGCCGTGACGCGCGCATCGGCTCCGGCGGCCAGCCAGCGAGAGCGGAAATGGCGAGGAGCCACCTTCTCCATGGCGATGCTCGCCCCGGACTCGGCGCCTTGCCGGACTTCCAGCTCGACGGCGTCCGTCTCTCGACCCGTGGTCTTCACCTCGAACGTCATGGGCATCCCGGGGAGAACCGTGGTGCGCTCCGCCCAAATCTCCAGGTTCGTGATGCGCGAGGGCATGAGGTCCGCCGCGTTCGCCAGGAGATAACCCGCGCGTGGATACAGCCCCGGCCAGATGAACGCCATGAGAAGCACCGCGATGGTCAGAACGCCGGCGAGCCGCCCGAGCCTTTGAAAGCCGGCGTGGGAGACATAAGCCTCCGGGTCGAGCGGCTCCACTTCCCGGCGGGTGTCGTTCACCAGCGCGTCGATGAGCGCGGGCGAGGTGGGGTCGTCATCGCCGAGCTCTCCTTTGCGCGGAAAAAGCTGCAGCGAACTGATGAGGTTGCTGCCCAGGTCCGGATGGGTCTCCTCGATGTCGAGGGCGATGCTCTCGCGCCTGGGACGGCGGGTCGCCAGCCACCAGCAGCGGATGAGCGTCACGCCCAGCAGAAGAATCGTCAGCCCGGCGTAGGTGATGGCGGAATAGCCATAGATGGACTGCGCGACCACCGCCGCCGGGGCCAGCAGCAAAACGGCCAGAACGCCCAGCAGCAGCACCATTCCCGCCTCGAGACGCCTGACCTTGAGGCGCGCGCGAATTACGGAATCGAGAAACTCGTTTATCTTCTTGAATGATTGCTCGGCCATCTCTCGTTTCCTTCATATGAGTAAACGGCGACAGCGTATAATTTCATTTATATTACACAAAATACATGAACGGGCGGTAACAGCCAAAAAGCGCGCGCCGGCCCGGCGCCTAAGCCAGGCCCCACAAGCGCCGTATGGTCCACTCCAGGCCCGGCAACAGGATGAGCGCCATCGCGATCCAGGGAATGCTCCAGAGGCGCACGTCGCGCACTTCCATCACCCTGTGCGGCACCTTGCCCTTCAAGGCCTCCAGAACGCGGGCGGTCAAATCCTCATTCCCCACCGCGTCGGCCCGAAAAAAGAGTCCCCCCGTGTTTTTCGCCAGCGTTTGCAGGTTCTCCCAGCGCGGGCTGACGTCGGCCCACTCCGCCTTGCCCGCCTCTCTGCCGATGCCGATAGTCCGCACCGCCTCGCCGATGACTTGGCCCTCCTGGACGGCCGTCATCCTCGCCCGGTAACTCCCGTTGCCACGGGGGCGAAAGCGAATCTCGAATTCCCGGGAATCCGGACGATAGGCCGCGCGGTAATGGTTGGTGACGCCATAGGGATCCCGAAGCTGCACCCTCACCTGCGCCTCCTGAGCCGGCTGATAGGATTCGTCCCTCACCTGCATCCGGAGGACGTAGGTCCTGTCCTTGCCCTGCTCCGCCTCGGGAAGAATTTGGACCTGAGAACTTCCGGGGTCGCCCGAAAGCCAGCGGATCATCTGCGCGACCAGGCGGATGTAGAGACGATTCGTCTTCTCCGCGGCCACCATCCCGAAATTCCACCGCCAGATATCATCCGAAAAAACACTCACGACCCTTCCCTCGCCGATCCGCTTCGTGGCGAGGAGAGGCGTTTTCCCTTCTTTCGTGGAAACGAGAATCTGCCCTTTTCCGAACGGCGTCGTTGCGTTGACGCGCCTCAAGGGAGGAAAGGAAGTCCAGAACTTCTTGTTTTCCTCAAGATCCGAGGAGAGCTGTGTGATGGGATGTCTTCCGCCGACAGGCGTCAGTTGAGCGAGCAGGCGCCTTTGGTCCTGATAATCGCTTTCCTGCCGCAGGCGCACGGGCAGGAGGTCCTCGATGGGGCTCCGGTAGTATCCGCCGGCGCTGAAGGATTGCCTGCCGCCGAACATGAGCAGCGCCCCGCCTTTTCGGACGTAATCCTCCACGCGCCTGAGGTAGTAGTTGCTGAAGTACTCCTGGGCGGAGAAATTGTCGAAAACCACAATCTCGAAATTCTTGAGTTCCTCCAGAAACAGCTTGTCCACCGGGAACGGCACGAGGCTCAGGTGCCGGGTCGGGACCCCCGGGTCATCTTCCGAGGTTCTCAGGAAGACGAACGACACGAGGTCGATGGCGGGGTCCCGCTTGAGCGCCATGCGCAGGAAGCGATAGTTCCACGTGGGAGAGCCCGTAATCGTCAACACCCGAATCTTGTCCCGCCTCACTTCCAGTGGAATCTCGACGCGGTTGTTCGACTCTACGATCTCGCCGCGCTGAACGGGCGTGACCACGCTCAACACCTGACTTCCCACCTCACTCGGCGTAAAGCGGAATTTCACGAGACGGCGCAACGGACTGCGCCTGACGTCAATCGACCGGGTCCTGATGATGCGGCCCTCGCGCGTCAGGGCGACCGGCAGCTTGCGGCCGGAAAAGCCCTTTACCGAGAGCGAGACCTCCAGGCTCATCTCCTTTCCCTGAAAGGCGATGCGTGGGGCCTGGATATCCTGAATGGCGATGTCGCGGAAGGAATCCGGCGCCCCGAAACCCACTCCGATGAGGGGCGGAAAGGATTTCACGTCCCCGGGCGGAAGCGCCGCCTCGGTGGTGTCCCCTCCGTCCGAGAGCATCAGGATGCCGAGAGGGCCGTCCTGGTTTTTCTGTTTCCCCTCTCCCGCCGGAGCGCGCGTTTCCCGGGCGCTGCGCAGAGCGCCCCGGATGGCGCCCAGCGGGTCGCTGCCAACGCCCCGGGCCTTTAGGTCTTCAAGATCCTTCATTCCGATGGGGGTCCTGCCGGCATCGTAGCGGGCGAGTTGCACGTCGTAGAGCTCTCTGAGATCCGTGAGCAGGCTCGTGGGCGGATCTCCTTCCTCCTCTCCTTCGGAGGCCTGTGATTGTCCGGGCTTTTTCGGGACCAACAGGAAATCTTTCGCCAAGTCGATGCGCGTTTTCTTGCTGTTCGCGTCCTGAACGCTCATGCTCGCCGAACTGTCGAGAAGAACGAGCAGTTTGGGCGGCAGGGAGCGCTCGCGCTTGTCGATCAGCGTGGGGCCTGAGAGAAAAAATACGATCGCGGCATACAGAAGGGCCCTCAGTCCCTGAAGAAGCCAGACGCGTCTCGGCGGAAGTTTTTCGGTCAAGTCGCGATGCCTGCGAACGAGCGCCCAGCCCAGTCCGACCGCAACGATGACGATCACCCACCAGGGCGCGCCGCCGGGCCAATGGAGTGTGGACCAGTCCATCACCTAGCCCTGGTTCAGTCTGCGCTGGATGAAGGGGTGGTGAATGAGGTCTTGCTTGTAGTTGCCCGTCATCGCATACAGAGCAATGTTCACCGCGAGTTGAAAGGCCGCGAGGCGCTGTGTTTCGCCGCCGGGGGTGCATTCCTCGAGCCATCCGCCGCCGGGACCCCTCGCCCAGGCGCCCCCCAAGTCGTTCCGGCAGAAGATGACGGGCGTGAACATTCCGATGTTGATGCCCATCAAATCCTGGCTCACGGCCTGACGCCCACCGATGGATCGAATCAGATAATAACTCTTGAAAGCGGCGTGCTCGCGCTGGAGCGCCTCGAAGGCGTTTCTGGGAAAGACGAGGCGCATGAGTTTCCGGACCGCGCCGCCGAAGGCCTCCCCCTCGAGCCCGAGGCCGTCGTCGATGAGCAAAAACCCCCCGTAGGTGAGGTGTCGCCTCAGGTTGTCTATCGCCCTTGCGCCGGGCATCTCGAATTCGTAGCGCCCCGACATGTAGAGAAAAGGATATTCGAAAATTTCGGGTGAGGAGATGTCCACCGCCTGCGCATCCTGCGCGGTTTCGATGCTCGTGCGCTTTCCCACTTCATCGAGAAAAGAAGCCATCGCCGTGGGATATTCCTGCCAGCGCCCGCCGGAATAGCGCAGTTGCGCCGGCGTGAAATCGGGGAGAAACGTCTTTTCCTCCTCGGAGGAGCGCGGCCAAAGATTCTTTTGCCACTCACTCACGGAGGGAGACGACTGCGCTTCCGCCCACCCGGGCAAGCCGAGCAGCGCGGCGGCCGCCATCGCAGCGCGGGCGATGAAGGCGCGCCGGCTCAAGAAAGAATTACGGGACGTTGACATCGGGCAACACCACATAGGTCGTGGGCGGCGGCAGTCTTTTGCGCGTGAGCACGAGCTCGGTCTCCTTCGGGCGCATGACTCTCGTGATTCCCTCCGCCTTCAGGGCCTTTTCGAACTCACCGGTCAATTCGGGACCAAAATAGTGCATCGGTATCACGATGTTGGGCCCGATGCGCTTGGTAATCTTGGCCGCCACGTCGTGGGGCACCGTGAACGAGCCGTCGATCGGGAGCAGAAGCACGTGTATTTTGCCCAGTGCGCGTATCTGCCCGGGCGAGGGCCCGAAGCGCGCGTTCCCGAAATGGGCGACGCAAAGCCCGCCCGCCTGAAAGACATGGATGGTGTTCAGGACGAAAGGATGGTTCTCGTCCCCGTCCACCTGGGGGAAAGACGCGATTCTCAGGTTCCCGAACTTCTCGTCGATCGCGTTGGGCTTTCCCTCTTTCGTCACGCCGAAGAATATCTCCGACTTGCCCACGTAGGGCCCCGTCATGGAGTGGGTTTCATGGAAATTGCTGACGGTGACGGCATCCGGCGGCGGATCCAGGATGGGGATGACGTAGGGGTCCATGACAGCCCGCCCGCCGCCTGGCGCCTCGATCAGGAAACTCGAGTGGCCCAGGAATTTCAGCCGAACCTCGCGGGCCTGCCGAACCCTCGCCCATCCGCCTCTCATCGAAACGGGAACGAAGCTTCCGTCGCGGCGAACGATTCCCGGCTTGCAGATGCCATCGACCGCCCACGCGAGCGTGGACGAGAAGATGAGCGCCGACAAGACGAGAAAACCCGCGAAAGTGGCTCTCCGTAGCGGAAAGCGGCTTTTCCGGCGCAGGAAAGACTGGCGCTCGTCACTGGCGGGGTTCAATATGAAGCCCCCCATATTGGCGTCGCTACGACATTACTGCGACCTGATAGCGACAGCGCGGCGGCGTAAATGCGTCATTCTATACCATCCTGCCAGCCGATGGGTAGTCCCGCACAGTGAAGGAGAGAAACGAGTGCAGCGAAACCTTCACCCGCGCGGCGCTTCGCTCCCGAAAACTTTTCGCCACGGAGAAATCCATATCGCCGCGGCCAGGATGCACGCCTTTATTATATCCGTGATGACATACGCGCCGTGGTAGCTTCCGAATTCACTCTGCAGGGCCGGTGTATTCCCCGAAGCCTCCGCGCTCGTGAGGATTCTTCCCAGCGCTTCTATTTTCGGCGTGAACCAAAAGACGTGAACACCCACGATGAGAAGGAGACACCCGGCCAGCGCGAGCGGCAGGCCGTTCATCCGTCCGGCCCACCAGAGAAAGCAGAACAACAAGAGACAGAACATGAACTGCAGGCGGTTCCAGGCGCGGAAAATGCGGGTGTTGACTTCTCTCGCGGCCATGCGGCCCTTGGTTTTTGCTTCCGGGGCGGGTTCGAACAGCTTCGAAGCCACCGGGTTCTTCTCCGCGTCGAACGCCTCGAATGAATTCGTCGCCACCCACCACACGCCCAGTGTGAGGGCGAGCCACGACACCAGAAGGGCGAAATGAAAAGAGCGAACCAAAGCGGTCAAAGCGAACTCCTCGATCCGGCAAGAGACATCCCGGCGTGAAGGCCCTCAATGTACTCGACAAGCACGACGGCTCACAAGCCTCAGGCGCTAGTAGCGGTTGTTGAAAAAGCCGGCCCGAGGAGAGAGGGAATCCCGATCATCGAATTGTTCACCGTAGGGACAGGCCTCCGTGCCTGTCCTTACGAAGGACGACCACGGAAGGCAGGACAACCCCGAGGAGGGGTTGTCCGGCTACAAAACCATTGCGCCCGCCCACACCGCGTGAACCTCCATGCCGCCCGCTTCCGAAACGGGCTTTTTCAACAACCCCACTGACAAGGGAGGATTCACGCCAAGGAGAAACGGGAGGGTTGTTTTCCGCCGCCCTGAGCAGGCGGCATATCGCCACGAAGCATTGCTGGACACGGCGTTGCGCGAACACTTAGAATGATTTGCGAGGCATCGCGGCTCACGGGGGGATTGCCATGACGGAAAACGCTTCCACAGTCTACAAGGCTCCCGCCAAAATCGAGGCTCTGCTCTCCCGCCAACAAGACGAAGGCTATCTCTCCAAGGAAGCGATCGCCGAGATCTCCAAAAACCTGGGCGTGCCCATCTACGATTCATACGGCATCGCCAGCTTTTTCCCGCACTTCCATCTGGAAAAACCGCAAAAGCCGAAAGTCCAGGTCTGCCGGGACATGAGTTGTCTGCTCGCAGGCGGCGACGCGCTGCTGGGCAACGCGAAAAACCTCGCCCGCCGCGCCGGCATCCGGAACCTGCGCCCCGAAAGCTGCGCCTGCCTGGGCCGGTGCGACAAGGGACCCGCCGCCGAGATAGAAGGCCGCATCTATTCCTCTCTCTCGGATGAGAAATTTCAAGACATCCTCGCGTCCTGGAAAAACGGGACGCGGAGGCCCGCTTCGAGGGCGCAGAAACTCAAGCACGCAACGCGAATCAACCCCTACCGCAAGAACGGGGCCTTCGGCGTGCTGCGAGCGTTGATGAAAAATGACAAGCCGGAAAGCGTCATCGACGTCTTGAAGAAGAGCGGTCTGCGCGGCATGGGCGGGGCCGGCTTTCCTGCAGGACTCAAGTGGAGTTTCGTCCTGAGCGCGCCGGGGACGGAGAAATTCGTCGTCTGCAACGCCGATGAGAGCGAGCCGGGCACGTTCAAGGATCGCGCCATCATGGACTCACACCCCGAACTGATGATCGAAGGAATACTCATCGCCTGCCGGGCCGTGGGGGCCGAGCGCGCCATCATCTACATACGCCACGAATACGGCGCGCAGGCGAGAAAGCTTGGAAAAGTCATCGAGCGAGCGCGCAAGGCCCGGCTCATCGGCACGAAGAACACGCCCACTCTCGAAATCTTCACGAGTCCCGGCGGATACATCTGCGGGGAGGAGACGGCGCTCTTAGAAGTTTTGGAGGACAAGCGCGCCCAACCCCGCGACAAGCCCCCCTTCCCCGGCACGGCGGGGCTTTTCGGCAAGCCCACCCTCATCAACAACGTCGAGACCTTCGCGCTCATCCCGGCGGTGCTCAAAAATGGAGCCGGGTGGTTCACCTCCTTCGGGCGAAACGGCGCCAGGGGCTTCAAGGTGGTGGGCGTGAGCGGCGCCGTCAGGAAACCGGGCATCTACGAGGTGGAGTTCGGTACGCCCATCCGGGAGATCATCGAGGGTCCCGCGGGCGGGCTGCCTGCGGGCGCGCGCCTTAAGGCATTCTCGCCCGGCGGGGCCAGCAGCGGGTTTCTGCCGGCCAGTCTCGTGGACATCCCTTATGATTTCGACTCCCTCCAGGAGGCCGGCAGCATGCTGGGCAGCGGGGCGCTCGTCGTCATCCCCGAGGGGGTGGACATGGTGGCGCTCGCCCACAACGTGGTGCGCTTTTTCAGGGACGAATCCTGCGGCAAGTGCGTTCCCTGCCGCCTGGGGACGGAAAAGCTCACCGCCTTTCTGGAGCGGACCTTAAGCGGCGTGGGGCGGGCTTCAGAGCTTCCCGCCATGCGCGATATATGCGAGGCCATGAAGGACACCTCCATCTGCGGCCTCGGTCAGGCCGCGCCGATTCCGTATCTCTCGCTTTTCGAATACTTCGAGTCGGATATCGTAACGAGACTCAAATGACGGCGGGGCTGAATCATGCCTGACGAGAAGACGATCGCCATTCGCATCGACGGCCGGGAGATCAAATCCCGGGCCGGCGCGACCATCTGGGAGGCCGCGCAGTCGATGGGCGTCGAGATCCCCAGGCTCTGCCATCAGCCCGGCATGGAGCCCGTGGGCGTGTGCCGCGTATGCGCCGTCGAGGTCGAGGGCGCCAGAACGCTGGTTCCCGCCTGTCACCGGAAGATCGAGCCCGGCATGGTGATCCAGACGGGAAGCGAGCGCGTCGTGCGCGCCCAGAAAACCCTGGTGGCCATGCTGATGGCGGACCACGGCGTTCAGTCCGAGCCTGAGAACTGCGAGCTCACCGCCCTCGCCGAGCAGATGGAAGCCAAAAACGGCGTGAGCGCCTTACCATCCAAGGAGACGGGGCGCTCGCAGGATTTCTCATCCGCCGTCATCGCCGTGGATCACAGCGCGTGCATCCTGTGCGACCGCTGCATCCGCGCCTGTACGGACGTGCAGGGCAACAACGTCATCGGACGCGGCGGCAAGGGCGCGGACGCGAAAATCGTGTTCGACGCCGACCTGCCCATGGGGGAATCCACCTGCGTCTCCTGCGGGGAGTGCATGGCCGCCTGCCCCACGGACGCGCTCACCAACAAATCCCTCACGCTGCAGATCGTCCCCGGCAAGACGAAGGAGGTGGATTCCGTCTGCCCCTACTGCGGCGTGGGCTGCTCCATCTCCTACCAGGTGGCCGGCAACACCCTCCTGAGCGTCCGGGGGGACGAGACGAGTCCCGTGAACCAGGGGAGGCTCTGCGTGAAGGGGCGCTACGGGTTCGACTACGCCCATCACCCCGACCGCCTCACGACCCCCCTCATCCGAAAGGAAGGCGCGCCCAAGACGAAGGAACTGCCCGGAAATCCCCTCTCCCTGTTCCGCGAGGCGAGTTGGGAGGAGGCACTGGACCTGACGGCGGCCTCGCTGGGGAAAATCTTTGATGCGCACGGCCCCTCGGCTCTGGCGGGCTTCGGCTCGGCCAAATGCTCGAACGAGGACAACTACCTCTTCCAGAAGCTCATCCGCGCCGTATTCGGCACGAACAACGTGGATCACTGCACGCGGCTTTGCCACGCGAGCTCGGTGGCCGCCCTGCTCCAGACCATCGGCTCGGGCGCGGTGAGCAACCCCTTCTCGGACGCGCTCAAGGCGGATTTCATCCTCGTGGCGGGTGCGAACGCCACGGAGAACCACCCGGTGGCGGCCACCTTCATCAAGCAGGCCGCGAGCGCGGGCGCGACGCTGGCCGTCATCGACCCCAGGAGAATCGACCTGGTCGACCACGCGGACATGTTCGTCCAGTTCCGCCCCGGAACGGACGTGGCCCTGTTCAACGGGCTTTTGAACGTGGTGATCGCAGAAAAACTCTACGACGCGGATTTCGTCGCCGCGCGCACGGAAGGTTTCGAGGAACTCGCGGAAAACGTAAAGCCCTATACGCCGGAAAACGTCTCGAAACTCACCGGCATCCCGGCGGAGGCACTCCGGGAGCTGGCGAGGCGCTATGCGACTTCCGCGCGCAGCATCATCTTCTGGGGCATGGGCCTCTCCCAGCACACCCACGGCACGGACAACTGCCGCGCGCTCATCGCGCTCTGCCTGATTTGCGGGCAGATAGGCCGCGAGGGAACGGGGCTCCACCCCCTGCGGGGCCAGAACAACGTGCAGGGCGCGTCGGACGTGGGCCTCATTCCCATGGTCTATACGGGCTATCAGGACGTCGCCTCGCCCCGGATCCGCAGGAAATTCGAAAAGGCCTGGGGGCGGAAGCTCGACCCCGAACCCGGCCTCACCGTTATGGAGATCGCCGACGCCGCCCTCAGGGGCGAGGTCAAGGGCATGTACATCATGGGCGAGAACCCGGCCATGAGCGACCCGAACCTGAACCATTCGCGCGGCGCGCTGGCGAATCTCGAATTCCTCGTCGTACAGGACATTTTTTTGACCGAAACCGCCTATTTCGCCGACGTCGTCCTGCCCTCCACGGCGTTTCCCGAAAAAACGGGCACCTATACGAACACGGACAGGAGAGTCCAGATCGGCAGGCGCGCCATCGACCCGCCAGGCCTAGCGAGGGAGGACTGGCGGATCGTGGCCGAACTCTCGGAGCGGCTGGGCTACCCGATGGACTATGAATCAGAAGCCGAGATTTTCGATGAAATCGCATCGCTCACGCCGTTCATGGCGGGAATGTCCTACGACCGCCTGGGGGGTCACGGACTCCTCTGGCCGTGCGCCCGGCCCAATCACAAGGGCACGGAAATTCTGTTTGGCAAATCGTTCCCCTCCGGCCGGGGAAAACTCATTCCCGTCCAGTACGCGCCCGCCAGGGAGCTGCCGGATGAGGACTACCCCTTCGTCCTCAACACGGGGCGCAACATCTACCACTGGCACACCGGGGCCATCACCCGAAGGGCGCAGGCTTTGGAGGCCGCGGAACCGGGCCCCTACGTGGAAATGTCGCCCGACGACATGAAGCGCATGAGGATCAGGAACGATTCAAACGTCCTGGTGGAATCGAGACGGGGCGAAATCACCCTCCCCGTCCGGGCGTCGACGCGCGTGCGCCCCGGGCAGGTGTTCATTCCCTTCCACTACGTGGAGGCCGCCGCGAACCTGCTCACGGTGGACGATCTCGACCCCTACGGGAAAATCCCGGAGTTCAAGTTCTGCGCCGTGCGGGTGAGAAAAACGAGGAAGCAGCGGAGGTAAACTCTTGCCCTGCCAGGCGTTTAAGTGCCCTATTCCATAAAGTATAACTTCATATATTCCTTTCATGTAATTGTTATTTCACTTATTATCAAAAATTAAATACATAACACAACCTGTCTCGCTCACATAGACAATTCTCTGAAAATAACAACGGGGCAGCTCGCGCGCCGCCCCTACGCCATTCTGTGATATTCAATTCTATTTTCTAAATTCCCTCACCGAAAACTCGTGATCAGGAATCCACCCAGGACGACGAGTCCCGCTGCGCCGAACAGGCGTGCGTTCACGCGCTCCATGTCGCCCATGAAGACGAGGCTCAGGAGCACCACCCATATCGGGGCCGTGCGGCTAAGCGGGAGGACGACGGTCACGTCCGAGAACGTGAGGGTATACCACAAAAGCCCCGTGGCGGTGGAGGAGAACACCGAGCCCAGAAGTATCCAGCAGACATCGCGCTTGCCCACGTAGATTCTGCCGCTCGCGCCCAGAAACGGTTTCGCGCAAAGAAGAAAGAGAAAACCCGCCAAGAAGGCGAAGCCCACCGCCGCGAAGGGCGTTCGCTGCTCGGCGTAGCCGATTTTCGCGATGACCGGCATGGCGGCGTACATGAACGAGGCGAAGACGGGAAAAACGAGCGCGCGGCGGAATTCCGGCCCCATGCCGCCCTCCTCGACGTTTTTGCCCTCACCCATCGAGATGAGCGCCACCCCGCCGACGATGGAGAAGGTCCCCAGCACGACCGCCACGCCCGGCTCTTCCCCCAGAAAGAAGGCGGCGAAAAATACCGCCCATATCGGGGCCGAAGCCTGGACGGGACTGGTGCGGCTGGCGCCTATGCGCTGTATCGCGGTGTAGGAAGCCAGGTGCCCCATCCCCTGCCCCAGGCACCCCGCCAGCATGAACCACAAGACGGGCCTCAGCGATGAGGTCTGCAGCGTGCCCAGGAAAAAGGCGATGCTCAAGAGCAGCGCGCTCGCCACGGCGTTCGTGATGAGCACCCCGGTGATGGGGGATGCGCTCCTCAATCCCCGGCGAAAGGAGATGAGCGCCGCCGAGTAGATGAACGAAGATGCGAGAGCGAGGATTTCGCCCGACATGAAAAAAGGGGCTTGCGCGTTCATGGGCGCGACTATACACGCACCGGGATATTTAGGCGAGAAGAGCGGGTGCCCTGGTGAAAGAAAAACAATCACGAACCCCCCGGAGAACCTCGCGAATTTCCAGCCGTTTCCGCCCGGAAAACAATTTTTCGAGGGTCGTTTTTCACCTGTAAAACCCGCGGCCCGGCCCGTAAGTGATGCCGCGCCGGGCGTGGTTTCCGGCGGGCCTGGGGTTGTTGAAAAAGTCCTGGAAAGAAATTTTGAGTTTCACGCACGCTTTTGAAGTTCACTCCCCCTTGAGGGGGTTGTTCCCCACCGAGGAGCATACCAGAATCACTCCCCCCTTGAGGGGGAGTCAACGCGGCAAGGACGAAGTCCGCAGCCGCGTTGGTGGGGGGAGATTTATTCTGTGGCATGTCCCCCCACCAGTTCGCTTTCGGGCTTACGCCCTCAGCTCACTGACTCCCCCTCAA
>JAPOYD010000089.1 GCA_026706735.1 Nitrospinota bacterium
CTTCGAGCAGCCCGTGCTCGAAGTGTTCCAGATCGATCTCGACCATCCTGTCCGTGAAGCGCAGGGCTTCCTCCGGCGTGAACCCGCCGTTCGCATCGGTGCGCAGCTTGATCCCGGGGCCGAACCTCTCGCGGAGCCGGACGAGGCGCTCCGCATCTGCCTCCGCGTCGACGCCCGATTTCACCTTGAGGGTCGTCACGCCTTTCTCCACGAGCGGCTCGGCCTTCCTGACGGCTTCATCCGGCGGGAGGAGGCCGATGGGGGCGTCGAGCGTGACGGCGTTTCTCTTGTGCCCGCCGAAGACCTGTGCGAAGGGCGTCTGGTCGAGTTTGGTTGCCAGGTCGACCGCGGCGATTTCGAGCGCCGTGCGCGCGGCGCCCATTCCCTTGAAATCTGCCACCTCATCGAGCGCGGCGAGCAGCTCATCCGCCTCTTTTCCCCGTATCCCGGGGTCCGCTTCCCGGAGTAGCGCCGCCATCTCCGAGCCGGTCTCCTTTGTGAAATACATCAGCGGCGCCGCCTCGCCCCATCCTTCTACGCTATCGTCGTTCGTCAAGCGAACCACAACCCGCTCGAGCGTCGACGCGCCCCCGTAGCGGTTTCTCGATCCCTGATTGACTTCCACAGCGGTATCCCAGACCGTCATTTCATGAATCGGCATGAGCTTTGCTCCTGTATGAATGGGAGGCGGGAGTTCCATCTATTGAAGGTCTGTTTGAAAAGCCAGAGAGGGAAAATTTGTTTGTGTGTAGGGGTCGCATATATGCGACCCTGGTTTTATTCACCCACTACATGGGCCGCATGTATGCGGCCCCTACAATAACCGTCCCCTAACCGGTCACGTAAAATCCTCGTACATCAGGGCTTTTTCAACAACCCTCTTGAGAGACACTCCCGGCCTCTCCCTGTTGGTCTCCTTACGAAAGGCCTCATTCGGGCGCATAGATCCGGATGTCCGGCAGGGTGCGGTAGGCCTCGTCGCAGTCCAGGCCGTAGCCGACGACGAAATGATTCTCGATGGCGAAGCCGACGTGGTCCGCGTGGATATCGACTTCCCGCCTCGCGGGCTTATCCATCAATACGCACGTCCTTAGCGAGGCGGGGCGCTTACTCTTAAGAATATCAATGGTTTTCGAGAACGTATGGCCCGTATCCAGAATGTCATCGATGAGCAGCACGTTCCGCCCCTCCACCTCGCCCAGGTGTTCGGTGTCGATTTGCACCCGGCCCTTGCTCTTCGTGCCCGCCCCGTAGCTCGAAGCCGCGAGGAAGCCGAGCGTGGCATTGCGCATGAGGGCGCGGGCGAGGTCGACGCCGAAGATAATTGCGCCTTTCAGGATCATGACGACGTGAACCGGCCCTTCGGGCAGCGCGGCGTTGATCTCTTTGGCGAGCTCTGTAAGACGGCTCCGGATATCCGCTTCCGTTATCAATATCTCGTCAGCGGGCATCGTCTACTCGAGCACGGCCAGCAGCAGGCGCTTCAGGTCCTCCTGGGTCGAGGGGACCGGGTTCGTGTTGACCTGGTGGCTCTCCGCCGCGTCCTTCGCCAGGACGTCGAGGTCCTCGTTCACGACGTCCGCCTCTCTCAGGCTGCCCGGGATGCCGATGTCCGTGTTGAGCTCGCGGATGGCGTCTATCGCCGCCTCGGCCGCCTGCGGGGCGCCGACTTTCAAGAGCGGCGCCATGCGTGCGTACGCGTCCCGCATGACGGGGAGGTTGAACTCCATGACGGGCGGCAAAAAGATGCCGTTCGCCGTGCCGTGGTGCAACCCGTGGTAGGCGCCCAGCGGATGCGCAAGCGAGTGCACGATGCCGAGGCCCGTATTGGTGAACGCGCGTCCCGCGAGCATGGCCGCGAGCGAAATGGCGTCGGCCGCCTCGGGGGCCGATGGGTCGTCCACGTAGGCCCTGCCGTGCGCCCCGATGCGCGCGATGGACTCGAACGCCAGCGCCTCCGTCCAGGGGTTGGAGGCGGGCGAGCCGACCGATTCGATGGCGTGCGTCAGGGCGTCCATCATCGCGCCAGCGGCGATGTGCGAGGGAAGTTTGGCCAGGAGTGCGGAGTCGACGACCGCCACTTTCGCGAAGAGCGAATCGTCTGCCAGGACGGTCTTGATCATGAGATCTGTGTCCGTGACGATGGAGCTCATGGTGACCTCGCTGCCCGTGCCGGCCGTGGTGGGGACGGTGATGAGCGGCGGGCCGGGTTTCGTGGCTTTGCCGCGCCCGTAGTAGTCGCTCGGGACGCCGCCGTTCGCGACGATGGCCAGCGTCGCCTTGGCGGTGTCCATCGTGCTGCCGCCGCCTGCGGCGATGAAGCCGTCGCAGCCGTGTTCGCTGAAGAAATCGCGCGCCGCGAGGATGCTGGCGTCGGATGGATTCGCCTCGGCCTGATCGTAGAACTGGTAGTCGATCGAAGCGTCTTCGAGTCCTTTCAGGACCGAATCGAGCGCCCCGCTCGATGCGAGCCCCGGGTCGGTGACGAACATCGGTCTATCCATACCCAGGCCCTTCGCTTCTTCTCCGATCCGGGCGGCTTCTCCGCGGCCGAAGCGGACGCGCGGGCCGGATGCAATCTGAAACGCTTTCACCATGAATACACTCCTTCGCTGTTCTTATGAGGTTTTCGGGAATTTACGAAGCATGATTTCGTAATCTTCTTCCGTGTCAATGTCGAGAAAGATATCATCATTGGGCAGGCGGTGAAAAACGATCCTGCCGGGAGATTCGGTTTCCAGTCTCTGGATGATCCCCCGCCCGCCCGCATCCCCGCTCGCCTGGAGCAATTCGTCCTTGAGGGAGGCCGCGAACAGCGCGGGGTTTCCGCGCCTGCCCTTGAACGTCGGCGCCACAACCAGCGCATCGGGCCGGGATTTCTCATAGAGGGCGATCATCTCGTTCACAATCTCAGGCGTCAGCAGGGGCTGATCGCCCAGGACGAACAGATATACCTCGGCCTCTTCGGACGCCGCCTCGATTCCTGCGATCATGCTCGTGCTCTGCCCCTCTGCGTAGCGTGGGTTGTGCGCGATGTGTACGCTTAGGCCCTCTACGGCTTGCTTTACTTTTGCTTCCTCATGGCCCGTCACGAGAATGGCCTCTGAAACCGCGCTCGCGAGCACCGCCTTCGCCGTCTTGCGGATGACGGTTTCATCCCCCAGGGGCAGGAGGAGCTTGTTCCGCCCCAGGCGTTTCGAGAGGCCTGCGGCGAGCAGGATCGCCGTGATGCGGCGCGCGTCCGCCACCTGTGTTCTCCGAAAGTGAAGAAAGGACTCAAATCTGCCCGGCATGGTAAGGAGGCGGGCTTTTATATGTCAATTCCAGGCGGGCGGGGCTGTTGGAAAAGCCCTGCTCGATCGGAATTGTCCACCGCCGTCATTCCGGCGAAAGCCGGAATCCAGAGCCGATGAGGATCAAGGTGATCCGGCATTTCATGTTCTCACTGCACGGATGGGAGAAGGCGAAGAGCAAAGTCGAAAAGGCAAAGTCCCTGGATTCCGGCATGCGCCGGAATGACGAACAAAACCGCACCTCCTTGCAGGGACAGGTCGCAACCTGTCCACTGCCACCCCCTCCCCGGTTGGTTCCATTCGCCGAATCACGAGATCGGGTGTTTTTTAACAATTCACGGCGGGCGTTCTCCCAAGCCTTTCCGTTGACAACCCCTCACCCCGACCCTAATATCGGGAAGCGCTCAAAACCCACGAATTTTCCCAAATGAATCCCGGATAAGGGCTGTCATTTCACAGGTTTGGGCGTTGAATCAACAGACGCGCTTCACCCAGCGAATCGCAAGGATTCGAACAGTTCACCTATAGCGGAACATGCCGGAGGAGAATCACCATGGCGTATAAGAATCATGAAATTATCGATCTCTCGCAAGACATCTACCAAGGACAGCCGGTGTTCGTGGGACACCCCGAGACCTGGCGCTGGACGAACATGACGCACGAGGAAAGCGCCGCCAGCGGCCGCTTCCAGAGCGAGATGAGCTATTATTCGGGCATCATCCAGTTCTGCGAGCACGGCCCCACGCACGTGGATTCGGTCAGCCATCTCGACCCCGCGCCCGACGCGCCGCACATCGACGAGATGAGCTTCGATAACTTCTACAGCCGGGGCATCGCGATTGATTTCGAAAACGTGGAAGACAACAGCTACATCAACGCGGACGACGTGAAGCGCAGGCTCGATCACTACAATTACGAGATCAGGCCGGGCGATACCCTGCTTTACACCTACGGGCACTTCAAGCGCCACCACCCGACGCCGCTGTACACGACGGCCTACGCCGGCTGGACGCGCGATGCGGCCGAGTACGTCTACGGCGAGTGCGGGGCCATCAACGTGGCCACCGACGCTCCCAGCATGGACATGGCCACCAGCCCGGATTATCCCTGCCACCTCGTTTGCCGTGAACTGGGACGCATCAACACGGAAAACCTGTGCAACATCGAACTGGTGGTGGGCAAGGAATTCCTCTATATCGGGCTTCCGCTCAAGATCCGGGGCGGGTCGGGCTCGCCGATTCGGGCGATCGCCGTGCTGAACGCCTGATTCTGCTCACGCGAGGCGGACATGAAAGCCCTGGTGAAACAGGCGAAAGGCCCCGGCGAGATGGCCCTCATGGACGTTGCTGAGCCTCACGCCGGACCCGGGCAGGTGAAGGTCAAGATCGCCCATGCCGGCATCTGCGGCACGGACGTGCACATCGCCTCGGGCGAGTTTTTCCACTATTTTCCGCCCCTGGTGCTGGGGCACGAGTTCTCGGGCGAGGTTGTGGAAACGGGCGCAGGCGTCGAGGGGATCCCGCTCGGCGCGCGGGTGACGGCCGAACCCACGAAGTCGACGTGCCGCGTCTGCCCGCACTGCATCTCGGGCCGCTACAACCGGTGCGAGGAGCGTGACATCGCGGGCGTGGTGAGCGACGGGGCTTTCACGGACTACGTGGTCACGCGGGCGGAGTCGATTCACCGCCTGCCTGATAACGTGAGTCTCATGGCGGCGGCACTCTCCGAACCCCTCGCGGTCTGCGTACACGGAGTGTGCGAGCAATGCAGCGTGCGCGAGGGAGACGTCGTCCTCATCATGGGGCCGGGCGCCATCGGCCTGGGTTGCGCCCAGGTGGCAATCGCCCACGGCGCGCGGGTGATGGTGGCGGGCGCTGCGAAGGACGCGCACAGGCTCGCGCTCGCCCGCTCGCTGGGTGCGGAGTGGACGGTGAACGTGGAGACTGAAAGCGTTCTCGAGCGGGTTCAGGAGGTTACGAAAGGCTGGGGTGTCGATTTGGGCGTAGAGGCGGCGGGCGCGCCCGGCGCGCTCGAGGTTTGCGTCGAGGCGGTGCGGAAAGGCGGAGAAATCCTGCAGGTGGGCCTGCCCGGTGTGCCGGTTCCCGTCGATATGGACAGGCTGGCGTTCAAGGAGATTCGCCTGGTCGGCACGTTCGGGCAGAAGCGCTCCGCCTGGCTCCTGGCGCTCAGGCTGCTGGAAGAGGGCAGGGTCGACGCCGAGGCGATGGTATCCGACATGCTCCCGCTCGATGAATGGGAGCGGGGCTTCGACGTCATGGCGCGCGGGGCGGGGCTGAAAGTCCTCCTCGCGCCTGAAGGATAGGGGTTGTTGGGAAAGGCCTGACCCTGTGATTCGGAGTAAGTAGCCGACCGAGGAGGGAAGAAACATCACTCCCCCCTTGAGGGGGAGTCGGTGAGCTAAGGGCTTAAGCCCGCAAG
>JAPOYD010000100.1 GCA_026706735.1 Nitrospinota bacterium
ATTCACGAAAGCGTGGCTCCTCGCCCTCCTCCTGGAGGAGAGCGGCGTAGCCGTGGGCGAGGTCGAGCGCGAATTTACCGTCGGGGGTTTGCGCCAGAGCGCCGATTCGCGAGATGTTTCCGAGGGGGGTGGCGATTTCAAACGTAGCGAATTTCATTGCTTTCTCCATGAATGAAGCCGGCGAAACGAGAGTTTTCGGATGGCTTGGAAAATAGCACAAATCACCTCGAGCGGGGAGCGAGGTGTGCCCGAAATCCAGGGCCGTGCGACCCGAGTCCAAGAAGTTGGAAAAAATCCCTAAGGGGCTTGACTTCGGGCAGGCCTGTGGGTAGTTTTAAGCGTTTTTCGGGGCCGGATATCAAGCCATGCCCCTGAAAACCATACGAATTCAAACGCCATTCCCCGATGGTTTTCGTGGAAGCGCCTGACCTCATGCGGGTGGGCTTGCGCCCGTTAGGGGGCATGATGGCAGAGGTAGCGATGATCCGCCTTTTTCGTTTGAAACGATTCGCGTTCTGTTTAACGCTGGTTCTCATGGTGTTGGCCGCGCCCTCCATCTCTTGGGCGGCGAGCGCCCCCCAAAGTGGGTTCGGCGCCTGGCTCGCGGGCTTCAACGTGGGAAGCGGCGCCCTCATCATCAACCCGATCGTCATCCTGATTCAGTGGGCCAACTTTCTGATCCTGCTGATTGTCCTCAACAAGATTCTGATTAAACCCCTGATGAGCCACATGGAATCTCGCGACGCGCAGATTGCCGGCGACTTCGAGGCCGCCGAACGCGACAGGGGCGAGGCGGCCGGTTACATCAGTCAGTACGAGGATGCGCTGGCGGAAATTCAGCGCGAGAACACCGAAGCCCTCATCGCGCTCCAGCAGGAGATGACCGAAGCGACCCGCAAGCGCCTCGATGAGATTCGCGAGAGAACAAGCCGCGAGATCGAGGAGACACGCCAGTCCATTTCGGCGCAGGCGAAACAGGCAGCTTCCGAACTCGAGAGCGGGGCCGGCCGGCTGGCGGGTGAAATCGCCACGAGGCTTGCGGGCCGCAGTATCGCCTAGAGGATGCGAAGAGCCGTGTTTTCAGTGAAAAAATCCAGCAGCCTTTTGAGCTTTCTGATTCTGGCGGCGGCTCTGTTTTCCGCCGACTGGGTTCTGGCCGCGGATGCCGGAGCGCACGTTAAGGCGTTCAGCTTTACCGAGGAACTCTTCAAGCTCGTCAATACGCTTATCGTCGTGGCTATTCTCTACAAGGTCGCGTTTAATCCTATCAAGAACTTCCTCAAAGACAGGAGGGAGGGGGTTCGCAAGGCGCTCGAGGAATCCCAGGCGGCCCGTGAAGAGGCGGAAAAACAGCTTGCAGTGCAACGCTCCAAGGTAGCTGATCTGGAAGCCGAACTCGAGCGTGTTCGCGAGCAGGGCGAGAAAGAGCGCGTCGCGATGCGGGAAAGACTTGAAGAAGAACAGGAGAATCAGGCGCGGCGCCTGCTCGAGCAGACTAGGACGACCATAGAGCTTGAAGCATCCAAGGCGCGCGCGGAACTTCAGAACCAGGCGGCGAGTCTGGCGTTGAACCTGGCCGAGGAGATGCTCAAAAAAGAGTTGGGTGAGGCGGATCAGGAAAGATTCGTAGAGAACTATCTCGCCAAGCTCGACGATAGAAACGGAGGATCGCTGTGATTGGTGGTGAGGCGGCGCGCCGTTATGCGCGGGCATTGGTGGACATCGCCGAGAGCCGCGATATTCTGGATGAGACCGGAGAGGCGCTGTCGGAGATAGCGGGCGAGTTTCAGGGAAACCAGGAACTGCGGCGCGTTTTGCTCAACCCGCGTTTCGCGCGCGCTGAACGGGTGAAGATAATCGATGAGATCATGGCCGCTTCGGGCGCGAGTGAGTTGCTGCGCAATTTCGTTCGCGTGGTGGCCGAGAAAGACCGCATCGGCGAACTTTCCGACATGGCGCACAGCTACCAGCAGCTTGCGGATGAGAAGCGCGGCCGTGTACGCGCCCAGGTGAGGGCGGCCTACGACCTGGATGCAAACGCCATCGAGGGACTCCGTGAAAAACTCTCCGAAATTACGGGCAGCGAGGTGCACATGGAAGTCGATACGGATGAGACACTGATTGGCGGGCTGGTCTGCCGCGTGGGCGGCGTCGTCATGGACGGCAGCATCAAAAACCAGCTACGCAACTTAAGGGATACGTTGATTACGAGTTGATACTCCAAGAACCAGTTGAAGGATCAAGGGGGCAATCCATGCAGATTCGCGCCGAAGAAATTAGCCAGATCATCCAGAAACAAATCGAGGGATTCGACGCCTCGGTAGAACTCGCCGAGACCGGCAGCGTCATTTCGGTGGGCGACGGCATCGCCCGCGTATACGGCCTGGAAAAATGCATGGCCGGTGAGTTGTTGGCCTTCCCCGGTGATTTGTTCGGGATGGCTCTCAACCTCGAGACCGATAACGTTGGCGCCGTGCTTTTAGGCGATGATCGCGCCATCAAGGAGGGCGACGAGGTCCGGCGCACGGGCCGCATCGTTCAGGTGCCCGTCGGCAAGGCCCTGGCTGGACGCGTCGTGAACGCGCTGGGACAGCCTATCGACGGAAAAGGCCCCATTGAGACCGAGGATACCCAAAACCTCGAAGTCATCGCCCCCGGCGTTGTGGATCGCCAGCCCGTGAAGGAGCCATTGCAGACCGGAATCAAGGCGATTGACGGCATGGTGCCGATTGGCCGCGGACAGCGCGAACTCATCATCGGCGACAGGCAGACAGGCAAGACTGCCATTGCGATCGACGCCATCATCAACCAGAAAAACACCGACGTGTACTGCATCTACGTCTGCACCGGCCAGAAGCGCTCCACGCTAGCGCAGGTGGTGAGCACCCTCGAGGAATACGGCGCGATGGACTACACCGTCGTCGTGGCGGCCACGGCGTCCGACCCGGCGCCTCTGCAGTACATCTCCCCGTATGCGGGCTGCGCCATCGGCGAATATTTTCGTGACAACGGCATGCATGCGCTGATCATCTATGATGACCTTTCGAAACAGGCGGCGGCTTATCGTCAACTCTCCTTGATGCTCAGGCGCCCGCCGGGCCGCGAGGCCTATCCCGGAGACGTCTTCTACCTGCATTCGCGTTTACTGGAGCGGGCGGCCAAGCTGAGTGACGACCTCGGCGGTGGTTCGCTCACGGCCCTCCCCATCATCGAGACGCAGGCGGGCGACGTATCGGCCTACATCCCGACGAACGTGATTTCCATCACAGATGGGCAGATTTACCTCGAATCCGCCCTGTTCCACTCGGGCATTCGTCCGGCCATCAACGTGGGGCTTTCCGTCTCCCGCGTGGGCGGCGCCGCCCAGAACAGGGCCATGAAGAAGGTGGCCGGCACCTTGCGCCTCGATCTGGCGCAATACCGCGAGATGGCGGCTTTCGCGCAGTTCGGCTCCGAGCTTGACGCGGCCACGCAGGCGCAGTTGGCCCGGGGTTCGCGTCTGACCGAACTGCTCAAGCAGCCCCAGTATGCGCCCGAAATCGTGCATCGCCAGATCATGTCGATCTTCCTGGGTACGCAAGGCTATCTGGACAAGGTGGACGTCGATGACATTCAGAAGGTGAACAACGACTTCCTGACCTACATGGAGACGAGCCACTCGCAGCTGGTGAGCGATTTGGCGGAAAAACGCGAGTTGACCGACGAGATCACCGAGGGCTTGCAGGCCGCGTGTGAGGAGTTCGTGAAAACGCTCCAGCCGGCTGAACCGGAAACAGCGGCGGCCGCGGCGGAATAGGTGCAAAATGGCGTCTACCAGAGATTACAAGCGCCGCATACGCAGCGTAAAGAATACCCAGCAGATCACGCGGGCGATGAAGCTCGTGGCGGCATCGAAGGTGCGGAGAGCACAGGAGCGCATCGAGAGCGCCCGGCCCTACAGCGAGAAGATAGAAGAGTTGGTGAATTCGCTGGCCGCGAAAGTCTCGGCGGACACCCACCCCCTTCTCCGGGACGACATGAAGGACGATCGCGTGCTTCTGCTCGTCGTCACCTCGGACAAGGGCCTTTGCGGCGGGTACAACACCAACCTGCTCCGGCAGGCGTTTCAGTTCCTGAGAAAGCGCGAAGACGAGGGCAAGGAGACCGAGATTATCGTCGTGGGCCGCAAGGGCCGCGATTTCCTGGCGCGCAGGGAGTTTGCGTTCAAGGAGCAATTCACCGACGTATACGGGAAGATCGATTTTGCCCTTGCCACACAACTGGCCGAAATCATGACCAGGGCGTATCTCGAAGAGGGCTTCGATGAAGTTCACATCATCACCACGGAGTTTCGCACGATTCTGAGTCAAAGCCCGAGGCTATCGCGACTTCTGCCCCTGGCTCCCCCGGTGCCCGAGTCGGTCGACGCGCAGGGCGAGCCCGTGGCGGCGGAGTATATATATGAACCCTCGATGGAGGGCGTGCTGGAGACCATTTTGCCGAGGCACGTCCGGGTGCAGATTTACAGGTCGCTTCTCGACGCGGAGGCGAGCGAGTTCGGCGCCCGCATGACGGCGATGGACAACGCCTCGAGAAATGCGGAGGAGATGATCGGGACGCTCACGTTGCAGATGAACCGCGTGCGCCAGGCATCGATCACCACGGAATTGCTCGAAGTGGTGGCCGGGGCCGATGCGCTGGCATAGAGGATTCGAATACGAGAAATCATCCCTGAAAAAAGCCGCTCGATGAGTCGGCCAAGCGGGGAGTTTAGATGACGAAGGAGCCCAGGATGAACGAAGGACGTGTAACACAGGTTATCGGACCCGTTATCGATGTCGAGTTTGACGCAGGCAACCTGCCGGAGCTCAGAAATGCGCTCATCGTCAAGAAAGACCCCTCCCTCGTAGCCCAAGGGGAAAAAGACGAGGTCGTCGTGGAGGTGGCGCTCCACTTGGGCGAATCCACCGTCCGCACCGTTTCGATGGAGCCGACCGAAGGACTGATTCGCGGACTCACGGCCCTGGATACGGGCGCGCCGATCTCCATGCCCGTGGGCCAGGCGTCACTGGGACGCATCCTGAACGTCATCGGCGAGCCGGTGGACGGTAAAGGGCCGGTGGAAACGACGGAGCGTATGCCGATCCATCGCCCCGCACCCACTCTGGAGGATCAGAGCACGTCCACGGAGATGCTCGAGACGGGCCTCAAGGTCGTCGACCTCCTGGAGCCTTACACCCGCGGCGGCAAGACGGGTCTGTTCGGCGGGGCCGGCGTGGGCAAGACGGTTCTGATCATGGAGCTCATCCACAACATCTCCACAGAGCACTCGGGCACGTCGGTGTTCTCCGGCGTGGGCGAGCGGACCCGCGAGGGCAACGACCTCTATCTCGAGATGGAGGAATCGGGCGTTCTCGAAAGCGTGGGGCTGGTGTACGGACAGATGACGGAGCCTCCCGGCGCGCGCCTGCGCGTGGGCCTCTCGGGCCTGACGCTGGCGGAGTACTTCCGCGACGTGGAAGGCCAGGACGTGCTCTTGTTCATCGACAACATCTTCCGCTTCACGCAGGCGGGTTCCGAGGTTTCCGCCCTGCTTGGGCGCATGCCCAGCGCGGTGGGATATCAGCCCAACCTCGCGACGGAGATGGGCGACCTCCAGGAGCGCATCACCTCGACGAAAAAAGGCTCCATTACATCCGTTCAGGCCATCTACGTGCCTGCGGACGACCTGACCGACCCCGCGCCCGCCACCGCGTTCGCGCACCTGGACGCAACGACGGTTCTCTCGCGCCAGATCGCCGAGCTCGGCATCTATCCGGCGGTGGATCCGCTCGATTCCACGAGCCGGATTCTGGACCCGAGGATATTGGGCGATGAACATTATGGCGTGGCGCGGCAGGTGCAGCAGATTCTCCAGCGCTACAAGGACCTTCAGGACATCATCGCGATTCTGGGAATGGACGAACTCTCAGAAGACGACAAGATCATCGTGGCGCGCGCGCGCAAGATTCAGCGCTTCCTGAGCCAGCCCTTCCACGTGGCCGAGCAGTTCACGGGTACGCCGGGCGTGTACGTGCGGCTCGAGGATACCATTCAGGGCTTCAAGGAACTCGCCGACGGCCACGTGGATCACCTGCCCGAGCAGGCGTTCTACATGGTGGGCAATCTCGAAACCGCCAAAGAGAAGGCCAAGAGCCTGGGCGTCGAGGTATAACGGGATGGTTGAAGGCAAGATGATGCTCGACATCGTAACGCCCGAACGCAAGCTCGTCTCCGCCGAGGTGGACGAGGTGACGGCTCCGGGGTTTCATGGTGAGTTCGGCGTATTGCCCCAGCACACGCCCTACCTGTGCCAGCTCGGCGTCGGCGTGCTCAGCTACCGCACGGGCAGCGCCCGGTATTTCGTCTCCATCATCGAGGGATACGCCGAGGTGGGACCCGACAAGATAACCATCCTGGCGGAGAGCGCCGAAAGGGCCGAAGACATCGACGCCGCGCGGGCGCAGGAATCGCGGCAGCGCGCGCAGGAGCGCATGGCGGGGCAGAAGGCCGACGAAGAGTTCGATTTCGATCGGGCGGAACTGTCCTTGAAGCGCGCCATCGCGCGTATTTCCGTGGCGAATCAAAGCGGCCTCAACAACTAGCGGGCATCTCGTATGGGGGCTGTCGCTTACCCGAGGGGGTGAATGACAGCCCTCTTTTTTTGCCGTATATCTGATTCCGAAACCGCGTCCTGATCAAGCGTATCGGCGGGCGCGCCCACCATAATATGCCGTATGAAATGGAAGTTTCGTTTTCCAGGAGATGATGCCATGAAAATCGTGTCCCTCGTTGTTTTCGCGTTTGTGATATCGCTCGCCCTGGCGGCGCCCTCCCATCCGGCAGGCGACCCCAAGCCCGAGATGGCCGGACAGAATTATGCGCAAGGAGAGGAAAAGGCGCGGCAGGGAAAATGGGCGGAGGCGGCGGCCTTGTTTCGCAAAGTCATCGAAGAAGACGAACAGCATTACAAGGCCTTCAACATGCTGGGTTATTCCTTGCGCAAGATGGGCAAGGCGAAAGAGGCCATCGCCGCCTACGACAAGGCGCTCTCCATCAAGCCCGACTACGCGCCTGCCCTGGAATACAGAGGCGTCGCCCACGTCATGGCCGGGAACAAGGCGGCCGCCCTGGCGGATTTGGGAAAACTCAAAAGTCTGAACTCTCCTCTCGCCGAGGATTTGGGAGAGAAGATCGCGGCCATGCCGGCCAACTGATCTTCCCGATAATATGAGCCGCCCCACAGGGCGGCTTTTTATATGCGCATGAACTTCATGGGGAACTTCTGGAGCGCGCGCGCGCCCGTTTTGGTGACCTCCACGAGATTGCCCACCTGAAGGCCACGTCTGCCGTCCGCCGTGCAGACGTTGGGCTGAATCACCATGAGCATACCTTCCGTAAAAGTGATTTCGTTCTGCGGACGCTTGATGATGGTGGCGCCTACATCGACGCGGGGGTTTTCGATGAGCAGCCCCCAGCCATGGAAGGTGGCGTCGAAGGTCGTGAAGCCCTCCTCCTCGATGATGGAGCCTGCGCGTTTGATGTCCTCATGCGTGTTGCCCGGCTTGAGTGCCTTGAATATGCGCTCGTAGGCCTCCACGCCCACCTCGTAGAGTTTCCGGTAGATGGGCGTCGGCGCCACACCGACGGAGATGGGCCGGTGCGCCTGGCCGGGGTGCATCTCGTAATCTGCGGAGAGTTCCGTCAAAACGATGTCGCCTTTTCTGATCTTGCGGTGCGAGGGGAACTGGTTCGGAAAAATGAGTTGCGGCCTCGCCATGGATGTCGAACCCACGAAGATGAGTTGCGGGCTTCCGCCTTTTGGCACGTATGCGCCTGAGATGGTGGCGGCGAGTTCGAACTCGCTCATGCCGATCTTCGCTTTTTTATCCAGGGCTTCGAAGGCCATGTCCGTGAGCGCCGCTCCGCGTCTGAACCACTTGAGTTCTTCGCGGCTCTTGATGAGCCTCACTTCGGCCAGGATGTCCGAAGCGTCGGTGAAATTCGCGCCTTTGAGAGCCTTGCGCCAATAGTCCACCACGCTGAACGGCAGGGACACTGGCAGAATGCCGCGAAAGCCGACCAGGCCGATGGTTCCTTTTGCAAGCCCCAGTTCACGGATGCGGCCTTCGACCTTGAGGCCCGGCTCGTAGTCCACGGCCTCTGTTTTCGCGATGATGCTCATCTTTTTGGCGTAGGGGAGGTAGAGCCTGTTCGAGATGAAAAGGGCGGGCGCGCCCCTGAGCGGAAAGACGGAGAAGCTACTCACCGGGTCCTTGTAGTTCGTGACGTATTTCAGGTTGGCCTGGTTGCCGCCCTGCATTCCCGAATCCCCGTAGAAGATGAGGACGTCGATTCCCCGCGCGCGCATCCTTTTTCTGATCTCGCGGTAGCGGCGGGCGTATTCGGTTTTCGGGTAGCGGGGAAAGTCTTTTGCAGAGGCCATAGAAGTGTCTCCTTGGGGGTTCGGGCGTCCTATGCCTTCAGTGCGGGCATGAGTTCGTCCGAGATGAGCCGCGCGCTTTCGAGCGCCGAGGAGGCGGGCATGCCGATCCAGTGCGTGCGGATGATGAGGTGGTTCACGCCCATATCCTTGTAGGGTTTGAGCTGCTCGTAGCAATCCTCCGGCGAGCCGATGACGAAGCGATCCCTGAGCAGGTCCTCGAAGGGCTGATCGAAAGTCTCGTCCTCGGGAAGAGCCTTGTCCTGCCCCCAGCGGGCGTAGTCCCTGTATTTCTGGCCGAGATAGGGGCCGGCGAGTTCGAGCGCCGTTTTCCTGTCCCTGGCGCAGAAGACCTCCTTCATGCAGGGAAGATCTTGCGGGAATGGTTTCCCCGCTTCGGCCAGGCCTTCGCGGTAAATGTCCATCTGGCGCGCGATGGTCTGCGTGGTGGCGTGGGGGTTGATGAAGAGCGTATCGCCCATGTGCGCCGCGCGCTTCACGGCCGGGTCGCTGTTCGCCGCGAACCAGATGGGGGGATGGGGCTTCTGGACGGGGCGCATGTTCATGCGCACGTCTTCGAGCGTGCAGTATTCGCTCTCGAACGACACGGATTCCTCCGTCCAGAGGCGCTTCACCAGTTCGAGGCAATCCACGAAGCGCTTCAGCCGCTCGCCCCGCCGGACGCCGAAGGCGTCGAACTCCACATCCCGGTAGCCGAGGCCGACCCCGAACGCCATGTTGCCCTCGGCGATGACGTCCATGGTGGCGACGGTCTCCGCCACGTAGACCGGGTTGTGCAGGTTGATGAGCAACACGCCGATGCCGAGCATCATGTCGCCCGCCTCGGCCTTGAGTCGCGCGAGAAAGGGCAGGTTCTGCAGGTGCTGCACGTTCCCCTCGCTCAGGTAATGCTGGCCGGTGAAAAAAGAATCCCAGCCCTTGTCACGCGTCAGTCGGACCAGGTCGATTTGAGAGCGGAACGCATCGACCAGATTGGCGTCCAGGGTCTGTTGCGCGGACAGAAAGATGCCGAATTTCATGGTTGAACCTCAGAAAAAAAGCGATGTTCGTGAAGGTAGAAAAAAACCGCGGGGGGCGTTGAGCCACCCCCCGCGGCGTGGTGCGGCGAAAACACCCGCTTAGTTCATGCCGAGCACTTCGATCTCCCAGGGGAGAAGCGTCTCGTCGTGGCGCGGGGTCCACTTGAGATTCGCCCGGTGGCCGAGCACGTCGTGGATTTTGACGACGATCTTGTGCGTGGCCAGTTCCTTCATCTTGTCGGTCACGGCCTCGAACGCGGCCTGCTGCGCTTTCTCGTCGGCAGTGGCATTGGCCTTGTCGATCATCTTGTCCAACTCGGGGAAGCACATGCCGCTCCAGGCGCCTTTGCAGCTCGACGTTCCGCGAAGCACGCCGGAGGAATCACCCCCGCCGTTGCCGAAGCCCATGTAGTAGGCCGCGGCGCCTTTTTTCTTGCCGGCCTTATAGGCGCGGTGGTTCTTCTTGAAGAGCGGGAAGCGCTGGGAGTTGCACGTGGCGTCCACGCCGACTTTCTTGACCATGCCTGCGATGGCCTCGCAAGTGGCCTTGTCGCCCGGGTAGCGACCGTTCGTGGCGATGATCTCCATCTTGAAGCCCTTCTCGTGGCCAGCTTCCTTCAAGAGAGCCTTCGCCTTGGCCGGGTCGTAGCCCCACCATTTCTTGTTGGGGTTGTAGCCCGAGTAGTTCCAGGGGTGGAGCATCTGGCCGAAGAGGTCCGCGCGTCCGCCCAGGATGGTCGAGCGAATCGCTTCCGCGTCGATGGCGTAGTTGATCGCCCTGCGCACCTTTGCATTAGCCATCGGGCCGCCGTGTCTCGTGAAGAAGCCCATGTGCATGATGCGCACGGCGGGGACGACGGCGACTTTCGTCTTCGGGTTTTTCTCAAGTTGGGGGATGAACTGCGGCATGATGCCCCAGGCAACGTCGATCTCACCCACCAGGAGCGCCTTGGCGCGTGTGGCGGTCTCTCTAATGCCACGGAGAACGATGCGCTGCGGCCGTTTCGGAAAGTTCTTGTTGTTCCACCAGTTCGGGTTCGCCTCGAACTCCAACCTCTGGCCCTTTTTGAAAGATTTCAGGATGTAGGGGCCCGTGCCATAGGTGTTGCGCGTAAGGTGGGCAAGCTCCATCTTTTTGGTCTTCAGGCTGATTGGGCCGGCCCAGCGGGTCAGGCGATTCCACATGCCGCTGTCATACTCTTTGTTGTGATAGATGAAGGTGTTGTCGTCCACAACTTCGATTTTATCAAGGTTTTTGAAGTATGTTCTCTGGCGCGCGGACTTCATGATGCGGCTGAAGGTATACTTGACATTTTCAGCGGTCAGGCGCGTGCCGTCAGAGAACTTCACGCCTTTTCTCAGATGAAACTTCGCGCTCTTGGGGGATAGCTTTACCCACTTGGTGGCGAGCCAGGGTTTTTTCTTGCCTGTTCCGGTCTCGGCATGAATCAGGGTGTCATAGCTCCAACGCCAGACCATCGCGCCGATGAAGCTCGAGACGCGGTGCGGGTCCATTGTGTTGGGCAGGTTCGAGAGAGAGATAGTGACGGTGCTTTTCGCATGCGCCGTCGTGAGCGCACCCATCACCAGCATGGCGAAGACGGCCAGGATTACGAGAAACTTCCGCATGGTTCTTCCTCCTGAAAAAGAAATGTACTGTTCCAAGACCTTACTGTTTCGAAGACGGGCTATCCATCTTCTTTCATCAATCACCGAAACTGCCGGCGATGTTCTATTCTCTATAGATGTGTACCTGAATTTATCATGGATACGAACGAAGCGTCAAAGCAAGGAAACGACCTGTCGCCGCCTGGACTCCTGGTGAACGCGGGGTGCTTCGTTGTGCAAGCTGGGGCATCGCGAAATGTTTGAATACGTCCGACGTTTCAACGAGGATCAGGCTGCATGGTGGAGAACGTAATCGACTCGTGGTTTCGGCATTACGGGGAGCACTATCTTTGGCCGCAGTTGCTGAACGGATAAAAAGATGCCGAATTTCATATTTGAACTTCAGAAAAAAAGCGATGTTCGTGAAGGTGCAAAAAAACCGCGGGGGGCGACGAGCACCCCCCGCGGCGCGTTGCAGCGAAAACTCCCGCCTAGTTCATGCCGAGCACTTCGATCTCCCAGGGGAGAAGCGTCTCGTCGTGGCGCGGGGTCCACTTGAGGTTCGCCCGGTGGCCGAGCACGTCGTGGATCTTCACGACGATCTTGTGCGTGACCAGATTTTTCATCAAATCGGTTACGCCCTCGAACGCCATCTGCTGTTTTTTCGGGTCGACGGTGGCCGTGGCCGCGTCGATGGCCTTATCCAGCTCCGGGAAGCACATGCCGCTCCAGGGGCCTTTGCAACTCGACGTTCCGCGAAGCACGGAGGTGGAGTCGCCCTGGCCGTTGCCGAAGCCCATGTAGTAGGCCGCGGCGCCTTTTCTCTTGCCGGCCTTGTAGGCGCGGTGGAGCTTCTTGAAGAGCGGGAACCGCTGGGAGTTGCACGTGGCGGCCACGCCGATTTTCTTGACCATGCCGGCGATGGCCTCGCACGTGGGCTTGTCGCCCGGGTAGCGGCCGTTCGTGGCGATGAGTTCCATCTTGAAGCCCTTGCCGTAGCCGGCTTCTTTCAAGAGGGCTTTCGCCTTGGCCGGGTCGTAGCCGTACCATTTTTTCTTCGGGTTGTAGCCCGAGTAGTTCCAGGGATGGAGCATCTGGCCGAACAGGTCCGCGCGTCCGCCCAAGATGGTCGAGCGAATCGCCTCCGCGTCGATGGCGTAGTTGATCGCTTTGCGCACCTTGACGTTGGCCATCGGGCCGCCGTGTCTCGTGAAGAAGCCCATGTGCATGATGCGCACGGCGGGGACGACGGCGACTTTCGTCTTCGGGTTTTTCTCGAGCTGGGGGATGAACTGAGGCTCTATGCCCCAGGCCACCTGGATCTCGCCCGCCTGAAGCGCCTTGGCGCGCGTGGCGCCTTCGCGGATGCGGCGGAGGACGACGCGCTGCGGCCGTTTCGGGAAGTTCTTGTTGTTCCACCAGTTCGGGTTCGCGTCGAACACCATCTTCTGGCCCTTGGTCCAGGATTTAAGGATGTAGGGGCCCGTGCCGTATGTATTGCGAGAGATGTGGGCGAGTTCCATGCCCTTGGTCTTCAGGCTGATGGGGCCAGCCCAGCGGGTCAGGCGGTTCCACATACCACCGTCCGCTTCCTTGTTGTGGTAGATGAAGGTGTGATCGTCGATGACTTCGATTTTATCAATGTTCTTGAAGTACTGCCTCTGCCGCGCGGACTTCATGATGCGGCTGATGGTGTACTTGAAGCTCTCCGCCGTGAAGGGTGAGCCGTCCGAGAATTTCACGCCCTTTCTCAATTCGAACTTCCACTTCAGGGGAGTGAGCTGGGTCCACTTGGTGGCGAGCCAGGGTTTTTTCGCGCCCGTTCCGGTCTCGGCGTGAAGAAGGGTGTCGTAGCTCCAGCGCCAGACCATGGCGCCGACGAAGTTCGAGACGCGGTGCGGGTCCATCGTCGGTGGTTCGCCCGTCAGGGCGATGGTGACGGTGCTTTTCGCGTCAGCCGTCACGGGCGCGCCCATCGCCAGTATGGCGAAGACGGCCAGAATTACAAGAAACTTGCGCATCGTTTTTCCTCCTTTAGGAAAAGTACAGGTCCGAAAACCTCACTTCTGTGAAGATGTAAATCCCTTTGATTTTTGCATAACCGTATGACGATATTTATCACGGATGCGAATCTAGCGTCAAAGCCTGGAGCGAGTGTTTCACGTGTGATTTCCTTGTGAACACACAAGCCTTGCATGTATGTTCTTCGCATCGCGAAATTCATGAATGTACAGAAGTTAAGGAGGCTTTTCATGGCGGCGGAGAACATCATCGGCTCGTGGTTTCGGTATTTCCCGGAGAACTATCTCTGGTCGCAGTTGATGAGCGGCCAAATCAACATCGCCGCTGTGGGGGGCTCGAACTTCCACGAAATCGATCAGATCGGCAAGCGGTTGAGCGGACGTGCCGGCGACGCCGAAGCCTGGCACGACGCGTGGTCCTGGATGTCGGACAAGACCCTCGCCCGGGCGGAGGATGAGGAGCGAAAGGGCCACACGCACACCGCGATGGCGGCCTTCGTGCGAAGCGCAATTTACCGCTACGCGAGCGAGCGTTTCGTCCATCCCGACGACCCGAGAAAGACCGAATCCTACAGAAAGCTCCTGCCCCACTACGAGAAGGGGATGAAATTCCGCGTGCCCGGGTTCGAGCGCGTGGAGGTTCCCTACGAGGAAGGCCCTCTGGCGGCGTACCTCCTTCCCCCCAAAAACCCGACGGGCCGTGATCCTTACGTCGCCTTTTTCGACGGGCTGGACGGCTCCAAGGAGATCACCGTGCTTTGGGGCGCGCTTGCTTTGATCGAGCGCGGCGTCGGGGTGCTCTGCGTGGACGGGCCGGGACAGGGCGAGACGCTCAGGCTGCGCAAGATACCGAGTCGGTTCGATTACGAGGTGGCCGGAACGGCGGCGTTCGATTTTCTGGATGCGCGACCAGAGGTGGATTCTGATCGGGTCGGCCTGATGGCCATGAGCATGGGCGGATATTACGCGCCGCGCATCGCCGCCTTCGAGCATCGTTACGCGGCGTGCCTCACCTGGGGCGCGCATTTCGATTACCACGAGGTCTGGGTGCACAGGAGACGCGTGCTGGAAAGCGGAGGCACCATCTCCTCATCCGCCATCTGGCAGTTGCCCTGGGTGCTGGGCGCGCCGGACATGGATTCCGCGATGGAAAAATGCAAGGCCTACACCCTGGCGGGCGTCGCCGAGAAGATACGCATGCCGATTTGCATCACCCACGGCCAGGACGACAACATCGTGCCGGTCGAGATGGCCCACAGGCTCTATGAGGCGTGTGGTTCCGAGGAGAAGGAACTCAAGATTTTCACCGTAGAGGACGGCGGGAGCCAGCACTGCGCCTTCGATAACCTGCCGATGTGTGGGGACTGGATTGCGGACTGGTGGATGGACAGGTTCAAGACTGCGTAGGCAATATTTTCACGGCGGGGGTTTCCTGACTCGGAGACCTCCGCCTTTATCTTGTTTCCATAAGGAGAAGAAAATGGCGGAAGAAACCAGAGAGGAAAAGGTAAGGCGCATCACGGAGAAGATTCATGGCGACAGGGGTTTCGTCTACGACGTGCTCGGCTTCGGCGCGCAACTGGACCCGGATTATTTCGAAGTCTACTCGCAAATGCACTGGGGGTTTTTCAAGGAGGAACCACGCCATCTGGACCCCAAGACGCGCGAACTCATCGAAATCGGCCTGCTCGCCTTCAAGGGCATGAAGCACGAGGTCTACACCCACACGAAAAAGGCGCTGCGCCTGGGCGCGACGATGGAAGAGGCGCTCGAGGCGTTCGAGGTGGCGAGCATCGGAGGCGGCGCGCCCGTGCTGATGGAGGGCCTCTATGCGCTCAAGCGAATCGCCGACGAGCAGGCCGAGGAGGAAAAGGCGAAATCCGGCTGAGGACTGGCCCGACGGGGTGATTTGTGAGAGTCTTGCACTCTCCAAATAAGAAAACTCCATCTTCCTGCGTTTGAGGAGAAAGTCTTTTGTCAGAAGATAAAGCGCCTCTGAGCGAGGAGCGCATGCAGGCGATGTACCGCGACATGCTGCGCATACGAAGGTTCGAGGAAACGGCGTTCGAGCTGTTCGAACAAGGCGAGGTCATGGGCGGCATCCACGTGAGCATCGGCCAGGAGGGATGCTCGGTCGGCGCGTGCAGCACGCTCCGGGAAGACGATGCGATTCTCACCACCCACCGGGGCCACGGCCATTCCATCGCCAAGGGGACGCGCCTGCCCGAGATGATGGCGGAGCTTCTGGGCAAGGCGACGGGTCTTTGCCACGCCAAGGGCGGCTCCATGCACATCGCCGACGTGTCGAAGGGCCACTATGGTGCTCATTCTATCGTGGGTTCGAACATGCCCATGGCAGTGGGCATCGGTCTCGCCTTTCATTTCGAGGGAAAAGGCCAGGTGGCGGTCGTCTTCTTCGGCGACGGCGCGGCGAACGAGGGCAGCTTTCACGAGTCGCTGAACCTGGCGTCGATCTGGAAACTCCCCGTCATCTTCTTTTGTGAGAACAACCATTTCGCCTCGAGCACGCGGGTGCAGTACGCCACTTCGGTGGCGGACATCAGCGCGCGGGCGGGAGGATACGACATCCCCGGCGTGACGGTGGACGGCATGGACGTGCTGGCGGTCCATGAGGTGATGGTCGAGGCCGTGGACCGCGCGAGGAGGGGCCTGGGTCCCAGCCTGATCGAGGCGAAAACCTACCGGTATTTCGGCCATTCGAGAAAAGACCCGCAGTTCGGGCCGTACCGGACGGAAGAGGAGTGGAACGAGTGGAAGGCGAAAGACCCCCTGCTCGTGGCGGAGGAAATTCTCGGCGTGACCGAGACGCAGAAAAAAGCGCACCTGGACGCTGTTGAGGATGAATTGCAAGATGCGCTCGCCTTTGCGCGGCAAAGTCCCGAACCCGAACCAGACGATGTGTATGAGGATTTATATGCCTGAGGTGAAGACGCGGACTATTTCATATTCGACGGCGATTAACGAGGCGCTCCATGAGGAGATGGAGCGCGATGAAAAAGTCTTCCTGATGGGTGAGGACATCGCGCTCTCCGCCATCTCGCCCGCCACGGCGGGCTTGGGGGATAGGTTCGGTCATGAGCGCGTGCGCAACACGCCCATCAGCGAGCTGGGCTTCACCGGTGCGGCCGTAGGCGCCGCGATGGCGGGCTATCGGCCCGTGCTCGACATGCGGCGCATTGATTTCATGATGCTGGCCATCGACCCCATCGCGAACCAGGCGGCCAAGTTGCGCTACATGCTCGGCGGCCAGGTGAGCATCCCGCTGGTCATCAGGGCGCCCGAGGGCGGCGGCTCCCAGAACGGCCCTACGCACAGCCAGTGTCTCGAGGCCTGGTTCATCCAGGTGCCGGGCCTTCGCGTCATCGTACCCAGCGACCCCGCCGACGCGAAGGGGCTTTTGAAGTCCGCCATCAGGGAGGATAATCCCGTGCTTTTCGTGGAGTACCGTGCTCTCTACTCCCTGGAAGGCCCTGTTCCTGAGGGCGATTATACCGAGCCTATCGGGAAGGCGGCGGTGAAACGAGAGGGAAGCGACATCACCCTCATCGGCATCGGAAGCCAGGCGCGCAACTGTCTCGAAGCGTCGGATTTGCTCGCGCGAGAGGGCATCGACGCAGAGGTAGTGGATCCCAGGACCATCAATCCCCTGGACGTGGAGGGACTTGCGGGGTCTGTGCGGAAAACGGGCAAGTGCGTCATCGCAGAAGAGGGACACAAAAGCGGCGGCGTGGGCGCCGAGATCGCGGCCTCGGTGCAGGAAGCGGCCTTCGGTGCGCTTAAAGCGCCCATCATTCGCGTGGCGGCGCTCGACGTGCCCGTACCCGTTCACACGAAACTCGAAGCCATCGTCCTGCCCAGCACGGAGAAGGTCGTATCGGCAGCGAAAAAGCTGCTTTCATAGGGGACTTGTCTTGGTGAAGTCGAATTCCGGGTTGTCCCGAAAGCGTCTGGGCGAGATGTACCGCACCATGCTCAGGATCCGCCGTTTCGAAGAGACGGCGGACGATCTCTACATGGCGGGCAAGGTGGTGGGCGGCGTGCACGTGAGCATCGGCCAGGAGGCGTGTTCCGCCGGCGTGTGCGCGGCCTTGCGGGAGGATGACGCCGTACTCACCACCCACCGGGGACACGGGCACTCCATCGCCAAGGGAACGCGCCTGCCCGAGATGCTGGCCGAACTGATGGGGAAAGTGACCGGCCTTTGCCGCTCCAAGGGCGGCTCGATGCATATCGCAGACGTTTCGAAGGGCCACTATGGCGCTCATTCCATCGTGGGCGCGAACATGCCAATGGCGGCGGGCATCGGCCTCGCGTATCAACTCGAAGGGAAAGACCGCGTGGCGGTGGTCTTCTTCGGCGACGGGGCTTCGAACAACGGGGCGTTTCACGAGGCGATGAACCTGTGCGCCATCTGGAAGCTGCCGGTCGTTTTTTTCTGCGAGAACAACCAGTACGCCGTCAGCGTGCCGGCGGAGTATTCCACCTCGGTGGACGACATCAGCGTGCGCTCGAAGGGCTATGACGCCCCCGGCCTGACGGTGGACGGCATGGACGTGGCGGCGGTCTACGAGGCGAGCCGCGAGGCCGTGTCGCACGCGCGGCGCGGTCTGGGGCCGAGCCTCGTCGAGGCGAAGACCTACCGGTTTTTCGGCCACTCGCGCGGCGACCCGCACTACGGCATGTACCGGACGAAAGAGGAATGGGAGGGTTGGAAGGAAAGAGACCCCCTCATCGTGTGCGAGAAGATGCTCAAGATGACGGCAAAGCAAAAGAAAGCGCATGCCGATGCGGTGGAGGCGGAGATTCGCGAAGCGATCGAGTTTGCGGAGAACAGCCCCGAGCCCGAGGAAAGTGTGGCGCTCGAGGACATCTTTGCCTGAGGAAACCCGGTATGCCTGAACTCACATACGTCGAAGCCCTGAACGAGGCGCTCCATGAAGAGATGGCGCGCGACGAGAAGGTGTTCCTTATGGGCGAGGACGTGGCGTTCGATTATTTCGGCGTGTGCTCGGGGTTGGCGGATCGCTTCGGCCGCGACCGTGTGCGCGATACGCCCATCTGCGAACTGGGATTCACGGGCGCAGGCGTGGGCGCGGCGATGGCGGGCTTTCGGCCCATCGTGGACTTGCGCTTCATGGATTTCACCACCTACGCGCTCGACCCCATCGTGAACCAGGCGGCGAAGCTCCGCTACATGCTCGGGGGACAGCTTTCGGTTCCCATGGTGGCGCGGATACCCAGCGGCGCGGGGCTCCAGTACGGCGCGACACACGGGCAGTCGCTCGAAGCGTGGTTCATGCAGGTGCCTGGATTGAAGGTCCTCTACCCGAGCTGCGCGCCCGACGCCAAAGGGCTGCTCAAGGCCGCCGTCCGGGACGACAACCCGGTCATGTTCATCGAGCACAGGCTGCTCTACGCGCAAAAGACGAAACAAAGCGTTCCCGAGGGCGATCACACCACGCCCATCGGGGTGGCCGACGTGAAGCGAGTGGGCGTGGACGCCACCATCGTGGGAATCGGCTATCAGATGGGCCATTGCCTGGAAGCTGCCGAGGCTCTGGCGGTAGAGGGAATCGAGTGCGAGGTCATCGACCCGCTCTCGCTCTCGCCCCTGGACGTGGAGACCATCACGGCCTCCGTGCGCAAGACGAGCCGCTGCGTCATCGTGGAAGAGGGCCATCTGAGGAGCGGCGTGGGCGCCGAGATTTCCGCCGCCATACAGGAGGCGGTGTTCGAATACCTCGATGCACCCATCGGCCGCGTGGCCGCGCTCATGGCGCCGATTCCCGTTCAGACGAAACTCGAGAAGTTCGTGCTCCCCAGCACGGAGAAAGTCATCGCGGCGGTGCGCAAAACCCTGGGCGTCGCTGCCTGACCTAGTCCTGAGCGACGATGGGGTTTCGCAACAACCCCACGTGCTCGACCTCGCATTCCACCACGTCTCCCGGCTTCAGGAGGAAGGGTTCGGGGTCTTCCTGCTCCAGCGCCACGCCGCAGAACGTGCCCGATGAGATGATGTCTCCCGGCTCCAGCGACATCTGGCTGTAGAAGGCGATGAGCTCGGGGATCTTGAAGATCATGTCGGTCAGAAGCTCGTCCTGGCGCGTCTCGCCGTTCACCCGGCATTGCACGCGCAGGGATTCGGGGTTCGGCACCTCGTCCGCCGTAACGATGTAGGGGCCGATGGGGTTGGTGGTGTCGAAGTTCTTGCCCAGGAACACCCCGCCTAAAGCGGCGGAGCGCTGCACTTCGCGCGCCGTGATGTCGTTGTAGACCGTGTAGCCCATGATGACGTCGAAGGCGTTCTCGGGCTTCACGTCCTTGCAGTATTTGCCGATGATGAAGCCGACCTCCACCTCGTAATCCAGCATTTTGGTCTGCTTGGGATAGAGCACCGGCTCCTCGTGGCCGACGAGCGAGGAGTCGAAGCGCGGCGCGCCGGGCACGTTTTCGGGAACCGCATGACCCGTGTTCGCGACGTGCTTGTTCGAGTTGAGGCCTGTGTGGAAGAACTTGCCGGGATGGGGGATCGGCGCTCTCAGGCGAACGTGCCTGTCTTTCAGGGCGGCGAACTCTCCATCCGGCCCCGCAGGTTCTCCGCCTGAGGCGATTATCTCTTCCGCGTGACCGAGCGCCGCGCCCGCCGCTGCCATGGCCGGTTCGCCGCCGCAGAGAAATTCGCGCATGTCCCTGGGGATCCGTGCGTTCGCCATGGCGTAGGGGCGCCCTTCGCCTTCCGTTTCCACGAGATAGCTCGCGTAGGCGAGGCGCAGGTCGAGCATTCTCCCGTCTTTCAGGACAGCGCCAAGGCTGTCTCCCGTGGCGCCCGGTGAGAGGTTCTGGTAGGAGGCGAGTTTCATGGACGTCTCCTTTCGATGATGAAAGCAAAGAATAGCGCAAGTTATGAAGGGACGCGCATCGCAATTTCCGCATCCTACAGAACGGAAGCGCGGTCTGTCCATAAAGAGGGGAGCCGCCCGGCGCATGAAGATTTGAAATGTTTCAGGTTGTGCGCAAGTGCCGTAGCTCTTGACGAGCCGCCGAAAGAAGGGGATAAGTAATCTCTCACGTATATAGGGCGTACTTGTGTTCAATCGTTTTTCGGCAAGGGTTTCACCATGCGCACTTATATCATCAGACGCTGTCTGCAGAGCTTCATCGTGTTCGGGGCGATCCTGATCATCGTGTTCTCGATGCTGCAGATCACGGGGAACCCGGCCGCCGTCCTGATGCCGCTCGATTCCACCGAAGAGGACATCCAGGCCTTCAGCAAGGAGATGGGCTTCGACCAGCCCATACCGATCCAGTTCGCCAAGTTCATGCTGGGCTCGGACCTCGTGGACGACTTGCTCGGCGCCGAACGAGAGAAAGAAAAGGTCGATGAACTCGAACGCGACCCCGATGCGCCCAAGATCGTGAGGACCAAGGGCGTGATTCGAGGGGATTTCGGTTTTTCCTACCGCCACGAGATTCCGGCGATGGGCCTCGTGCTCGAGCATTTCCCGAACACGGTTCTCCTCGCTTTGGCGGCGGTCCTGATAGCCGTGGTGATCTCCATACCCGCCGGGGTCTTGTCGGCGACTTTCCGCAATACGTGGATCGACTACACCAGTTCGGTCGGGGCGATGTTCGGCCAGTCGATGCCGAACTTCTGGCTCGGGCTCTTGCTCATCATATTCTTCGCCGTGTATCTCGGCTGGCTGCCCACGTCGGGTTACGACGCCTGGTATTACATCATCCTGCCGGCGATCACGGCGGGGCTCTACGCCACGGCGCGCATCACGCGCCTCGTGCGCTCCCAGATGCTCGACGTGCTGGGCATGGACTACGTGCGCACGGCGCGCTCGAAGGGAATCGTGGAGTGGATCGTGGTGGTGCGCCACGCGCTCAAGAACGCGTCCATCCCCGTCGTCACCCTGGTGGGCTTCGAACTGGGCATTCTGCTCGGCGGCACGGTGGTGACGGAAGCCGTCTTCGCGTGGCCGGGGGTGGGTTTTCTGGTGGTGGACGCCATCAACAATCAGGACTATCCCATCGTTCAGGCGGCGGTGGCCCTGCTGGCGTTTGTATTCGTTTTCGTGAACCTCGTGGTCGACATTCTCTACGCATGGCTCGACCCGAGAATTTCCTATAGCTAAGGGGTAAGGCGCACGATGGTTGTCGACGACAGGGCGGCGACGCTCGACATAGAAATCGATGAGGACATGGAACGCGGACCGAGCGATTTTCAGCTCGCAATGCAGGAGTTGAAGCGCAGGCCGCCTGCGATCTTCGGCGCGTTCTTCGTATCTCTCGTTATCATCTTCGCCCTCGTGCCCGAGATATTCTCCCCGCTGGATCCGCTTTCCCAGGACCTGGGGCGCTATCTCAAGGCGCCCGGCTACGTGGACAAGGCGGGAGATACCTACTGGCTCGGCACCGACCAGCAAGGCCGCGATATCCTGAGCCGCATCATCTGGGGCTCGCGCATATCGCTCATCGTCGGCATCGCCGCCGTCATCGTGAGCGGGCTCATCGGCATCACGGTCGGCATCTTCGCGGGCTATTTCGGCGGCTGGGTGGACACCATCATCAGCCGCATCATCGATACGGCCCTGGCCGTTCCCTTCATCCTGCTGGCCATCAGCCTGGTGGCGATACTGGGGCCGAGCCTGCAGAACATCGTCCTGGTCATCGCGCTCAGGACCTGGCTCGTCTACGCGCGGGTGGTGCGCGCCGAGGTTCTCTCCATCAAGGAGCACGAGTTCGTCACCGGAGCGAAGGCGACCGGCTGCGGCACGCTGCGGATCTTGTTCATCTATCTCTTCCCGAACGTGGCTTCCACGACCATCGTCATCGCCACCCTGTACCTGGGCCGGATGATCATCATCGAATCGGCACTCTCCTTCCTCGGGCTGGGCGTACCGCCTCCCACGCCGACGTGGGGCGGAATGCTCGCCGACGGCAGGAGCTTTCTCGACACGGCCTGGTGGATAGCGCTCTTCCCGGGCCTCATCCTCATGCTCACGGTCCTGAGCGTGAACCTTCTGGGCGACTGGCTGCGTGACGTGCTCGACCCGAGAATGAAGCGCCTGGCCGAGTAGCGCCCCTGACGGGAGGAACCTCTCCATGTCGAACCCCGAACTTCCCCCGAGCGTTCTGGTGCGCGACGTCGTCATGCGTGACGGCATCCAGAACCTGAAACAAGTGCTGCCCACCGAACTCAAAATCGAGATCATCGAAGGCCTGGCGGACGCAGGCATCCGCCGCATCGAGGCCACGAGCTTCATGAACCCCAAGGCCGTGCCCGCCACGGCGGACGCGGACGAGGTGATGCGCCGCATCAGGCGAAAGCCGGGCGTCACCTACGAGTGCCTCGTCGCCAACGAGCGCGGCGCGCGCCGGGCGGTGGACGCAGGGAGCGACGGGGTGCAGCAGGTCATCTCCATCACGGACGTCCACAACCGAGCGAACGTGAACCGTTCCGTGAAGCAGAGCCTGGAAGAGATGGCCAGGATATCCAAAATCGTGAAGGGCGCGGGCATCCCCTTCAGCGGGGCGATCAGCCTCTCGACGGGGTGTCCCTACACCGGACGCGTGGCGGAAGAGTTGGTTTACGAGGTCGCCGAGAAGTACGACGGGCTGGGTGTGGACGAGTTTTTCCTGTGTGATTCGATGGGCATGGGCGACCCCGCGCGGATGGCGCGCATGGTGAGCGAGCTGCGCCGCCGCTGGCCGGAGAAGGGCCTCGTGGTGCACCTGCACAACACGCGCGGCATGGGCCTCGCCAACGCCCTGGCATCGATGCAGGCGGGCGCGGACGTGCTGGACGGCTCTTTGGGCGGCATCGGGGGCTGCCCCTTCGCGCCGAACGCTTCGGGCAACATTTCGACTGAGGATCTGGCCCATATGCTCTGGCTGATGGAGGTGGAAACGGGGGTGGACGTGGACGCTCTCATCCGCCTGGCGGAAAAGCTGGCCGACGCCATGGAAGCCCCTCTGCACGGCACGGTGCTCAAGGCGGGCAAGAGCTTCAAGAAGACGCCCACACCCGAGTGGCTCCTGGTGGATGAGGACGCCCGCACCACCCAGGCGGTGGATGAGCTGGCCGTACGGTTCTAGGAAGCGCAGGGAGAGCGGGGTTTCGCACAATCACCCCCAGGCATTATTGCCGACCAAAAAGTAGGGACAGGTCGCGACCTGTCCCTACAGAGTCAATAAAAAACTGCACGCTTATCCTCCCATCACCCCAAATCGATTCCCTCGGCTTTCAGTTTTTCTTCCGTGTAGCCGAGGCGCTCGATTAAAACTTCGCGGTTGCTGCTCCCCAGAGGCTCGCCCGCGTGGCGCACCATGCCCGGCGTGCGCGACAGCTTGCCGAAGGCATCCTGCATCCGCACCGGGCCGCCCAGTTCCGCATCTTGCACCTCGGTGATGTTCCCGCGCGCGACCACCTGTTCGTTCTCCACCACCATCTTCACGCTGTTGATGGGGGTGGCGGCGCCCTCGAATTCGGTCAACCGATCCATCACCTCATCAAGGGTCAGGGTTCTTACGGTCTTCTGGAGTTCTTCCTCGATGGCGTCCGCGTTTTTCATGCGCTCTCTGTTGTCGGCGAACCTGGGGTCGGCGATCAAGTCCTCGCGGCCCAGCCCCTTGCAGATGTTCTCGAAGATGGACTGGTTCGACCCCGCGATGAGCACCCAATGGCCGTCTTTGGTCTCGAAGTTGTTCCGGGGCACCGCGAACTCGAGGCGCGAGCCGCTCCTGCCCTGGATGAAGCCGAGCTGGTCGTAATAGATCACCTGGGGACCCAGCATGGTGAGCAACTGCTCGTAGATCGCCAGGTCTATCTGCTGGCCCTCGCCGCCCCTTTGCTCACGCTCGTGGAGTGCGACCATCACCAGAAACGCCGCGCCGATGCCTGTGGAGCAATCCCCCAGCCCCCAGGAGGGACTCAGGGGCGGACCGTCCGGGTAGCCGTTGATGTGGCTGAAGCCCGCGAAGGCCTCGGCCAGGGAGCCGAAGCCGGGGCGGTTCCTGTACGGCCCCGTTCTGCCGAATCCCGTGATGGAGAGCATGATGACGGCGGAGTTCACCTCTTTCAGGTTCTCGTAGTCGAGACCCCATTTCTCCAGCACGCCGGTGCGGTAGTTCTCCACCACCACGTCGGCCTCGGCCACGAGTTTTTTCACCGCCTCGACGCCGAAGGGGGTTCTCAAGTCGAGCGTCACACTCTTCTTGTTGCGGTTGATCATCTTGTAGTAGAGGCCCACGCCGTTCTTGTTGTGGCCCCAAAGGCGCATGGGGTCGCCGCCCCTGGGATTTTCGATCTTGACGACATCCGCTCCGTAGTCTGCGAGATACATGGTGCAGAGCGGCCCCGCCAGATAGTTCGACATGTCCACGACGCGCACGCCCGCCAGGGGCATGCGCGCGGTTTGCTCATCGTTCACGGGTTGTCCTCACGAGAAAGCCTTCGCCTGCGTGTTCAGGAAACGGGGAGAATGCTATCATCCGGCGAATCCTTTTGGAATCAACCGAAGACTTTACGGGGAGAAAGCGATGGGCTACCGGGGGATGCACGTCGTGGATGCCGACGCGCACTATCTCGAGGAAATCCGCGATTTCGCCAGGTATCTGAAAGGCCCCTCCGTCGAGCGCTTCGCCGACTGGAGCGGGCAGTACCACATGCCTGCCCTGGTGGGGGATCAGTACGACGTCATGCTCCACGGGCGCACCGTTCGGGGCGCAGAAGCGGGCAAGGGCGATCAGGACGAGATGCTCGGCATGTCGAGTCCCGCCGACATACCCGTCGTGATGGAGCGCTTCGGCATCGACACCATCGTCATGATCCCCACCTACATGCTCATGGTCGAGTTCGTGCGCAACGCGAACCACGCCATGGACATCTGCAACGGCTACATCGACTACATGCTGGACGGCGTATGCGCGCCGGAAGAAGGAATCTACACGCTGGTGGTGGCCGCAGGCCGCGACCCGGCGCGAGCGGCGAAGATGATTGACCGCGTGGCGGGCAACCCCGCCGTTTGCGGGGTGGAGATGCTCGGAAGCGCCGAGCTTCCCCTGGGGGCCGAGGCGTACAACCCCATCTACGAGGCGGCGCAGCACCACGGGCTTCCCATCGTCTTGCACGCGAACTTCCTTGGGCCGGATCTGTCCAGTTTCGCCAAGTTTCCTTCCTTTTTAGAGAGCCACGCGCTGGACATGACGTGGTGCAACCAGGTGCAGCTCGTGAGCATGGTGATGGAGGGCGTGCCCGAGCGCTTCCCGGACCTCAAGATCGTGTTCCAGGAAAGCGGCATCACCTGGGTGGCGGGCCTCATGTACCGCCTCGACACCGAATACATGCGCCGCCGCGCCGAGGCCCCCCTGCTCAGGAAGCTGCCGAGCGAATACATCAAGGATTTCTACTTCGGCACCCAGCCGATGGAGGATATGCCAAGAAAGCACCTCAAGATGTTCTTCGACCTGCTCGATGGGGAGAACAACTTCCTGTTCGCGAGCGACTGGCCCCATTTCGATTACGACGAGCCATCGGCGGTCGCCGACCTCCCGTTCCTGAGCGATGCGGGCCGCCGCAAGATCATGGGCGAGAACGCGCTGGGCGTCTTCCGCTTCACGGAAAAGACGGTGAACCTGGAGGCGAGCGCCTGATGGCGAGGCGGCTCTGGGCGGCGCGCGCGTCCGAGATAGGCCCCGGCGAGCGGATTCGCCTGGAGCTCGGCGGCCTCAAGCTGGGGATATTCCGGCTGAGTGACGGTTTTTTCGCGCTGGAAGACAAATGCCCCCACCAGCAGGGCCCTGTCTGCTCGGGGAACCTCTTCCGCGAGATCACGGCTTCCGTGGGGAAGGACGGCAGGGTGCGCGAGCGCTACGCGCGCGATGAGGCGGACGTGGTCGCGTGCCCCATGCACGGCTGGGAGTTCGAGGTCAGGACGGGGGAGTGCCTCGCCAACCGCAGGCGGAAAGTCCAGCGCTTTCCCGTGGAAGTCGACGGGGAGGACCTCTATGTCATTCTGCCGGGGGGTTGAGGAGAATTAGTTCGACAATGAAGAAACTGGCGCTGAAGTTGTTGTTGATTGCGTTACTCGTATATATCGGAGCGGGCAGGGCTGTTGCGCAGCCACCACCGGAAACAGTTGGTTGGTGGGAGTGGGCAATCACTGCGGCGCATGCGTCGATTGCGAGTGTCAGGAGCGCAGCGATCGCGCCAGGATTGGATGAGATGCCGGAAGTGGGGGCGCGGCTGAGCCAGCGAGCGTCAGACGCGAATCAGAGAGCCAACACTGGTAACCTCAAAGGGAGGGATTTGTTCCCGAAGATTCCGGGCGGTGTACGGCTGGCTGGTCCAAGAGCGATACTGGAGTATCTCAACAAGCACGAGGTGAGCCATATTCAATCCGTTAAGCATCATCCGGAATTAGCAGCCAAACCGGATAACTTGGTCTTCGAACCTCTGAAATGGAACCGTGCGCGTGGCTCAAGCAACATGAAACTCTTGGACAAGGTCAAAGTGCGCTTCCACAACATTGCAGCGAGCATCGCGGGTGGGCGAAGGATTGTGCTTACAACCGTGGCAAAGGGTGGAGCAATCGGAACGCTTGTAGAGTTGCCGGTGACGGCAACAGTGGAGACGTTGAACGTAGTCAACCAGCGTAAGACAGCAAATCAGGCGATAGGGGATGGGGCGCAAAAGGTTGGCGTGACCGCGCTGGCAGGCGGGGCGACGGCGGGTGCGCTGACAATGGCAAGCACGTTCGGATTCACTGTGGGAGCGCCAGTGCTGGTTCCGCTGGCGGTAGTAGGCGGAAGTGCGTACGTTTGGGTGTCGAGTGATCGCGTCTGGAATGCGCTTGATAATGAGACGCGCACTGTAATTGAGGCGCAACTTGTGAGAGTGCAAGGTATGATTCGAAACTCCGTCAGCGCGTGGCGCGACCGGGCGCGAGTGGCGACCAAGGCGGCGAACAAGACATTACAGGATTACATCAATGCGGCAGTAACCGCAGGGAAAGGGCAAGAATGAGGATACACTCGCTCTAGCCATTTTGAAGAAACGCAAAGCATTCTTGAGTAATGCCTTGAAGCCTTCCGCTTCCCAACAAGCAATTTCACCTTCTTGACAACCAAACCGCAAACGCCTCTATAATTTCTACATATACAAAAGCTCGACCGAAACAGACGGGAGGATGGAGGCCTCCTCTTTTTCGGCTCACTTTTTCGGGAGGGGAAAAGATGTCCATGCCCACCTATGGATACGATCACCTGCATTTTCGAAGCGAAGACCCCCACGCGGCCAGAAAATTCTGGGAGGAGATGTTTGGTGCGAAGGTAGTGGATGAGGGCGACCTGGGCGGTTCGCCCCTTTTCAGCTTCGATCTGAACGGGATGCACTTTCTGGTCTCGGGCCGGGCGGAGGGCGAAAACCCCGTCCACACGACGAGCGACCCGCGCTACGGGCTGGATCATTTCGGCCTTGTCGTCGACGACATGGACAGGGCCGAGGCCGACCTGCGCGCGAAAGGCGCCGACTTTATATGCGATCCGTGGGAGATCGGCCCGGGCACGAAGATCGCCTTCATCCGGGGGCCGGACGACATCAGCATCGAACTCGTATCGCGCGGCTAGCAAGGAGTCTCGGTTTGGATACGGCGGTCGCCGGGCGGGGTTTCGCTCGGCTTACCCGAAAAGCGGAAAATTGACAGATCGGGGGAACCCTGCTAGCATTTCAGCATACTTGTAAGATTGGTTGAAATTGAATGAGGATTTACCGAACGCCGGAGAGTGGGAATCGCGAACCGGTGGTATCGTCGCCTCGAGGGCCTCAGTGTCCCGTTTCGCCTCCTGCCGTGATAACGCTTCCCATCTCTTCGTCTATACATTCGAGTGATTCAGGAGCCCGGCGTAGGGCTTCTTGATTGGAGTTTTGGCTTGGTTCTGCCCCCGATGGCGGTCGCCCATGCCATAGGGGAGCACAGTTCCCTTGGGCGACGATGGAGGGTTGACCATGAAAGAGCTTGGATTGAGTCGTCGGAAACTCCTTCGCAATGCTGCACTTGGAACGGCCGCCCTGGCTTTGCCCGTCTCGCGGGCGACGCCCTCGGCGGCGATGGTGAAATCGCTCAACTTCTACAGCTGGACCTACGGCATCAGCTTCGTGAAGCAGCGCATCGCCGAATTCGAGAAACTCGCCAAGGTCAAGATCAACTACGGCAACACGCCGGGCAGCAAATACCACGATACGCTGGTCGTAAAATTCACGGGCGGAGCCCCGCTGGACGTCATCTACATGATCGACGGACACCTCGCCGAGTTCGTCGAGGCGGGCTGGTTGTATCCCATCGATGAATTTCCGCGCGTGGATGAGTACAGAAAAGAGTTTATCGGACCCACCGCCGATGCACTCACCTACGAGGGCAAGCTCTACGGCCTGCCCTACTACGTGGGCCACATGGCGTTCCTCTACAACGAGGAGCACCTGGAGAAAGCGGGCATCGGCGCTCCTCCCAAGACCTGGGACGAGGTGGTCCAGCAGAGCCTCCAGATCAAGAGCAAGGGGATTCAGGAATATCCCTTCCTCCAGTTCCTGAAGGCCGACTTCTGGATGGGCGAATTGCTCTTCACCATGATGTACAGCCGGGGCGGGAGGTTCGTCGACGAGAAATACAACGTGATGGGCTACGACAAGGAGAATTCCGCAGCGGCGCAGGCGATCCAGTGGATCATCGACGCGGCCAAGAAGCACAAGATCACGCAGCCGGGCTTCCTGGAACTCAACGAGGTCGCCGCGCTCAAGGCCTTCAGCAGCGGCACAGGCAGCTTCGCCATCCTGCCGAACTACCGGCTGCGGGCGGCGAACGAGCCCAAGTCCTCCAAGGTGGCCGGCAAGATCAAGATGGCCCTCATCCCCACCGCCAACAACGCCAAGCCACACGTGTGCGGCTGGACGAGGTGCTACAGCATGACGGCGCAGGCCGCGAAGGACCCCGCGCGCAAGGCGATGTCCTGGAAGATGGTGGACTTCCTGGGCGGTAAGGATAAATCGGGCACCTACCGCACCGCGAAGAAGTGGTTCACCGAGTTCGGTCTGGGCTTCGGCCACGCGCCGCTGTTCAAGGACCCCGATATCATCAAGGCGGCGAACAATTGGGGCGAGGCGAAGCTGTTCGAGAGCCAGATGGCGCTGAGCAAGCCCAAGGACGGGCAGAAGGCCGTCTGGTACGCCGAGTGGGATCAGTTCATGCGTCCGCGTGTGCATAAGGCGATCCTGGGTCAGGCCGATCTCGTGGGCACGCTTAAGACCCTGACCAAGCAGTGGAATAGACTTAAGCGTCGTTACGGTTAGACGCTAGCAGTTGCCTCCCCCGGCGGCGCACTGCCGGGGGAGGCGCGATGGAGGTTTTTCTTGGCGAATATCCTGTCCGTAGAAGGGGCAGAGCCGGCCGCCGCAACGGGCGTGAAGGGCTGGTTCGCCCGGCGAACGCAAACCGAAGGCGGAATCGCGATGTTCTTCGTGGGGCCGGCGCTGCTTCTCATGGTCCTGCTCAACATCTATCCAATCCTGCATTCGTTCTACGTCAGCGTTCACGTCTATAACCTGAAGCGGCCCCACAAAAACCCTTACGTGGGTTTTGAGAACTACATCATGTTCCTGGAGAGCGAGGATTTCATCAACGCGTTCACGAACACGATTGTCTTCGTCGTGGTGTCGGTGATCGCCGTGGCCCTGCTGGGCCTCATCTTCGCCCTGGCGCTCAATGAACTGGGAGCGGGCGTGCGCAGGTGGGTGGTGCCGCTCATTCTCGTCCCCTGGGCGGTGCCCTACGTGGCGAATGGCCTAATCTGGGAGTGGATATATCATTCGGACTACGGGGTATTGAACGGACTTTTGGTTTCCTTAGGCGTCATCGACAAGTACCAGACGTGGCTCAGCAACCCGGACCGCGCCTTGTATACCCTTGTGAACGCCTTCGTCTGGAAGGAGGTTCCCCTCGCCACCGTTTTGATTCTCACGGCGCTCCAGGCCATCCCGGAGGACCTTTACAGCGCGGCCAAGATCGACCAGGCGGGCGCGTCGAGGCGTTTCTTTCATATCACCCTGCCGGCGCTCAAACTGGCTTTTCTGCTGGTGCTTGTCTACTCCTCGATCATCTCGATCAAGACATTCGACCTGGTCTATATTCTTACGGAAGGAGGTCCCGGCGACGCGACGGCGCTCGTCTCCTGGTATACCTACGTGGAAACATTCCGTAACCTGCAGTTCGGTTCCGGCGCGTCGATTTCCTACGTGATCGCCATCGCCACTTTCATCCTGGCGATCGGCTACATCAAGATTCTCTACAGACCGCAGGAGGGTTGAGCATGGCCGCCCCGAGCGTTCCCGACATCAAGGAGATTCAGCGGTACCGCCAGGCCGCCTTCCTGGGGCGCATCGCGCTCTACCTGATCGTCGCCTTCATGCTCTTCTATGCCATCTCGCCTTTTTACTGGATGCTGAATTCGAGCCTCCAGTTGGAAAAGGACGTGGTGTCGGTTCCGCCCAACTGGGTCCCGCCCACGCTCAACATCGGCAACTACGAGGAGATCATCCTCAGAAAACCTGCCGACACGAGCGTCGCATTCGACAAGAGCATGGCCGGATACTCCACGTTCCCCACGGCGGACGTGCTGCCCTCGATGTGGAACAGCTTCGTCGTGGCGCTGGGCGTCACCATCATCAACGTCATCTTGGGCTGTCTGGCAGCGTATGGTTTCGCGCGTCTTTACTTCAAGGGGAAGCAGTCCCTTTTCTACGTCGTGCTGGCGTCGCGCATCGTGCCCGAGGTGTCCCTGATCGTCCCCTTCTATCTGATGATCCGGGGGCTCGGACTATTAGACACCTATATGGGACTCATCGTGGCCTACATCCCGATATCCCTGCCACTGGCGATATTCGTGCTGGTCGCCTATTTCGAAACAGTCCCGCAGGAGATCGAAAGCGCCGCCCGTGTGGACGGCTGCAACCGCTTCCAGACGCTCTGGCGCGTGATCCTGCCGCTTTCGACGCCTGCTATCGTCACGGCGGCCGTGTTCGTGTTCCTCACGAGTTGGAACGAATTCCTCTTCCCGCTCGTCCTGACACAGACGATGAACACCCGGCCCATCACGGTGACGCTGCTCGATTTCGTCTCCGAGTTTTCGGTGAGCTACGCGCGGATGAACGCCGCGGGCGTCGCCTGCGTCATCATTCCCGTCGCCCTGGCCCTCATGTTCCAGCGCTACTTCGTGCGCGGGCTGACGGCGGGGGCGGTAAAGGGCTAGCCGGTTTTCCATAGGAGCGAGTGAGAATGGCGAAGGTCGTGCTGGAGAACTTGACCAAGAACTACGGCGAGGTGGTCGCGGTCGACAATGTGGACCTCGAGATCGAAGACGGCAGATTCGTCGTTCTCCTCGGCCCTTCGGGGTGCGGGAAGACCACCATCCTGAACGTGGTCGCGGGTCTGCTGGAGCCCACCGAGGGCGCGATACTCATCGACGGGGTGGACGTTCGCCACATTCCGGCGCACAAGCGCAACATGGCCATGGTGTTCCAGAGCTACGCGCTCTACCCCCACCTGAGAGTGCGGGACAATCTGGCTTTTCCGCTTCGGATGATGAAGATGTCCAAGGCGGAAATCGAGGAAAAAGTTCTCTGGGCGGCCGAGGCGCTCGATATCGGAGAGCTTCTGGCCCGGAGGCCCCGCGAACTCTCCGGCGGACAGCGCCAGCGCGTGGCGCTGGGCCGGGCTATCGTGCGCGAGCCTTGGGCGTTTCTGTTGGACGAGCCGCTTTCTAACCTCGACGCCGCGCTCAGGGTCGAGATGCGCGCGGAACTCAAAAAGCTCCACCGGCGGCTGGAGACCACCATGATCTACGTGACCCACGATCAGGTGGAGGCGCTCAACATGGCGGACGAGATAGCCCTCATGAAAGACGGCGTGCTCCAACAGTACGCCTCTCCCTACGCCGTCTACCACGAGCCGGCGAACACCTTCGTAGCGCAGTTCGTGGGCACGCCGCCCATGAACCTCATCTCAGGCGCCCTGGAGCAGGAAAACGGAAGGCTTTGCTTCCGCTACGGGAATTTCGCCGTGGAGCCATCGCCGGAGCAACGCAAGCGATTGGAGGAAAAAGAGAGGGACAAGGTGATTTTAGGGATTCGCCCCGAGGACGTTACCGTGAAGGCCGCCGGGAATGATGGAGACGGCCACCTCAGCAAGGTGCTGCTACTGGAGCCTTACGGCGCGGATCAGGTGCTCGAACTCGCCTTTGAGGACTTATCCATCATGGCGCGCACGCCCTCTACACTCAGGGTCGACATGGGGGATGAGACACGGGTGGGGATGCGCGAGGACAACCTCTTCTTCTTCGACGCCGAAACCGAACTGGCCATCTGAGACCAGACGTATTCCCGGACTTCGAGGGGCTGTTGAAAAACTCATTGTCAAGGGAGTAAACCCCCAACCCCCCTTTTCGGGCTTGTTGAAAAAGTCCTCTTCGCCTCATCCTGAGTAGCGGCGAAGCCGCGTATCGAAGGATGCCCTCTCGCCCGGCGCGAGCGGGTGTGATTGGTCGTGTAGGGGTCGCATATATGCGACCCTGCATTTTTCGCGTCCTCACGGACACGGGCCGCATATATGTCGGACATATATGTCCGACCTACACCAGGCTTGCGACCAAAACGACGTGCGGGGGAGGGACACACAGGTCCTCCCCTACAAAACCATCGTGTCTCGCGTAGCCGGACAGGCGCGGGGGCCTGTCCGGGGACCTATGTGTCCGCCCAGTCTCGAAACAGGCTTTTTCAACAGCCCCTTTACTTGTAGACTTCCTGAATCCCGAAATACTCCGGGTTGAAGTTTTCCACTATCTCGACCACCTTGTTCACACATGCCTCGAAGTACTGGCGGCCCTTCTCCGGCGTGGCCAGGCGCGGGTCGCCGTAGACGCCGTTGTGCACCCGGCTGTCGGGCAGGCGCACGACCGATGTCACCCCGTGCTGGTAGGAGAGCACGAGTTCCGGCTTGTACTCCCAGTCTCCCAGGCGATCGACGTGCACCATGCCCGGGCGGATGTGCATCATGAAGGACGTCTCGAACTCGTTCGCGTGGGTGCCCTCGCGGAAGTTTTCGCCGACGGCGTCGCACGCCTCCTTGTCCACCATGAAGTAGCTTCCCGCGACGATGAGCTTGTCTCCGTCCCTGCCGTAGCGGTCCATGAGCTTGAACATCATGGTCTGGAGCAGGGGAAGGTTGGGGTTGTGGCCGTTCAGGAAGAAAACTCGCTTGAAGCCGTTGCGAATGAAGCTTTCGGTGATCTCGGCGACGCAGGTCATGAAGGTATCGGCCGTGAAGCTGATGGTGCCCGGAAAATTCTCCCACACCTCCGAATAGCCGTAGGGAAGCGGCGGTGCGACAAGGCAGCCCGTCCGGTCGCCGACGGCTTTCGCGACTTCAAACGCGCTCGATATGTCCACCTGAACCGGCAGGTGGGGGCCGTGCTGCTCGGTCGAGCCCACGGGCTGGATGATGACGGGGTTCTCGGGAATCAGGTCGCGGATTTCCATCCAGGTCAGGTCGCTCAGCATCATGGCGTCGTTCCCTCCATTAAATTTCGGACTCAGCCGGAGACGGCCTGGGCGGGTTCACCCTCATAGATTTTGAACAGGGCCAGCTCGAAGCCGTCTGGATCATAGAAAATGGCGGCTCGCCAGTAGCGCCCGTCGCCGCGCCACGTCACCTGGGGCGGGGTGGCGAACCGCACGCCCTTGGCGACCAGCTCTTCATAGGCGGCGTCCAGGTCTTCGGGCTCGAAGGCGATGTGGCTGCTGCCCACGTCGTTCAGGGCCGGCGGATTGTCGTAGGGTTTGCCCTCCGCTTTCAGGAACTGGATGAGCTCCACGATCGCGCCTCCCGCCCGGAGCATGACGATCCGAAGCTTGCTGTCGGGCGTGGTCGAGGCGTACTGGATACCCTCCTCGTCGGAGCTGATGTCCTCCTCTACCTCGAAGCCCAGGATGTCGCGGTAAAACGCGATGGACCTTTCGATATCCGAAACCGTTCTGCTGGAATGGTGCATGGGACCTATCATGACGATCTCCCCCCCTTGGTCTTGAGAAAACCTTGCGGGCCAACCGTCTTTCGGGATGGCGCCCGTACCGGAAACTTCATGTACGAGATATGCAGGCAATATAACACAAAACAATTAGCGGAGCACGAAACGCTCTATCTAAGGGGGCTGTTGAAAAAGACTCCCTGAAAAGGGGGTGGTGAAAACGTGGAGAGGAAATATTTATTTTTATGTAGGTCGGACATATATGTCCGACATATATGCGACCCTGATTTTTTTCACCCACCGCAAGGGCCGCATATATGCGGCCCCTACACCAGGCTTACGACCAAAACGACGTGCAGAGTGAAGTCATGAAAGAGACGAGCAGGCAAAGTCAAAATGGATTCCGGCTTTCGCCGGAATGACGAACAAAACCGCATTCGCCCGTAGCCGGACAGGCTTCTACGCCTGTCCGGGGTTCGCGAACTGTGGGACAACCCCGAGGAGGGGTTGTCACTACAATCCCATCGTTTCGAGCCTTCATTTATCAGGACTTTTTCAACAACCGCAAACGAGGGGGTTTCCACTACAATGCCGAGCGCTTCTCAACTCCCCCTGAAGTTCGGTTTGCGCTTCTCGTGAAAGGCCTCCACGCCCTCTTTGAAATCATCCGACTGGCGAAGCCGCGAGTAGCAATGCCCCTCGAGCTGGATTCCCAGGGACAGGAAGGTGTCTTCGGTTTCGTTGAGCAGGCGCTTGGCCGTGCGCTGCGCGAGCGGGGCGAACTGGCAGAGTTCGGCCACCAGGGTGTCCGTGGCTTTTTCGAGTTCCTCGTCCGGCACGACCTCGGTGACGATACCCCACTCATACGCCTGGCTGCCGCTGATGCGTTTCGAGCGCATGACGATGTGCTTCGTCCGCGTAATGCCGATCATCTTCTGGAGGCGCGCCGAACCGCCCGAACCCGGAATCTGCCCCAGGCGCTGCTCGGGGAGGGCGTAGAGCGTAGTCTCCGACGCGACCCGGAAATCACAGGCGAGCGAGATCTCGAAACCGACGCCGAAGCAGTAGCCGCGATTTGCGGCGATGGTCGGCTTCAGGCACCGCGTGGGCGCGGCGATGTTGTCGGCCAGGTTCGATACATGCTCGGGCGAGGCTTCCATGAAGCCGCGAATGAATCCCCCCGAGGAGAAGTTGGGTCCGGTGGCGCGCAGCACGATCACGCGCACGCGCTCGTCAAGGTCGAGGTTCTCGAATGCGGCGCGCAGCTCCTCGCGCTGGCCCATGCTGATCGTGTTCATCTCGCCGCGATCCAGAATGATGTCGCCGCGCTGCCCTTCTGCGTCTATTTCGACCGTGAAGCCGTCGAAACTGGCGCCGTGCAGGTCTTCGCCGTGTAGCATCGTCAAGGTTCTCCCTCCGTCTTGGGTTGTCGTTTCTATTCAGCGGGCGCCATTTGCAGCAGCGCTTTCTTGTCGATCTTGTCACTCGCGACGCGTGGGAATTCGGGCAGTTCGATGAACCGCGCCGGTATCTTGTAGGTGGCGAGGCCGCTCGTTCTGAGCGCTTCGGCCACAGATTCCGCGTCGAGACTCCTGCCCTCATGGGGCTGGATGAACGCCCAGGGCACTTCGCCGTATTCGGGGTCGGGCGCGGCGATAACGGCGCACTCGAATACGACGGGGTGTTTGGCGAGCTCACGCTCGACCTCGGCCGGCAGTATCTTCTGCCCGCTGCGGTTGATGACCTCCTTGCTGCGGCCGAGCAACCGCAAGCGGCCGTCCTCGTCGATGGTCGCGATGTCGCCGGTCGCGTTCCAGCCCTCCGACCAGACCGCTTTTGTGGCTTCCGGGTCTTTCCAGTAGCCCGAGGACGCGAAAGGGGCCGAGAGTTTGAAGTGGCCGACGCTCCCCCGGGGCAACGCGTTTCCCTCCTCATCCTCGATTCGCCAGCCGCATCCCCGGTGCGGCAAACCGAGGCTGCCGTTGAGCCTGAGCGCGACGGGATCATGGAAGTCCGCGTGTGCGAAGCCGGGGGTTTCCATGCTGCCCGCCGCGAGGACGACGCGGGTACCGGTGAGGCTCTCGAAGCGGCGCGCCGCGTCCAGGTCCGCCGCCGCCGTGCCGACCCGTATGGCGCGCAGCGAACTGAGGTCGAAGAAGCCCAGGTCTTCCTGCGCCATCCGGGTGAGGATGACGGGAACGGTCGTCGCCACGGTGATCTTGGCACTCTCGATGAGCGCCAGCAAAGCGCGCGCGTTATAGGATTCGGGGAACGTGAAGGCGCACGGCGTCATCCCCGACGTCACCCAGACCAGAAGGCCCGCGCCCCCCGCCATCGGTGCGAAAACGCCGACGTTGTCTTCCTCGCTCATACGCAATCGCGCGCCGTTTGCGCGGGCGAGACACATCTGCGCCCCTTCGGGCCATTCGCACAGCTTCGAAAAGCCGCTGGAGCCGCTCGAGACCGTGATCATGGAAATCTCATCGAAGCGGAAGGCCCGGGAGGCGATCTCCTCCATCGCTCCCGCGTTCTCGGGCGGCCTGGTCAGCTCGGCCCAGGGGAGCCAACCCTCGGGAGCCTCCCCCGAGAGATCGACGCGAAGCGTGTGCGCGGCTCCGCCGATAGCCTCATCCAGCCAGGCATTCGGCAAATCGCGGCCTGATTCTGGTGAGGCGAAGATGACGCCCGGCGCCAGTTCCTGATGTGCGTAGCCCAGTTCCTGGCTGCGCCACTGCATGGGGGCGAAACAACCGATGATTCCCGCTTTCTTGAATGCGATTCGCAGGACCATCTCGCGGTTTGAGGATGCCATCTGCACCAGGGCGCAGGCGTCGCGCTCGATTCCCCGCGCGATCAGGTTCGCGGCGATGCGGTCGGTGAGTTCATCCAGCCCCCGCCAGGTGATCTCCTCTTGCGCGTCGCGGCAGGCGGTTTTCTCGGGAAAGTCCCGCGCATAAACAGCGTAGCGCTCCACCATCGTCTCGCGCGTCCAGTATCCGGCGGCGAGATAGGCTTCTATTTTTTCCTGGTCAAGAAAAGAAGGTTTCATGTTTTGTTCCGGAATCAGCGGCCCTTGTACTCGGGCGCGCGCTTTTCGGCGTAGGCTTTCAAGGCCTCGCGGCTGTCCTCGGTCGCCATGCAGATGGCGTAGAGCTTGCGCTCGAAGTCGATGCCCGCCAGGAGCTCCGTTTCCGTGGAGCGCAGGACGGCGTCGCGCCCGGCGACGAACGCCATGGGGGCCTGCGCCCCCATCGCGCGCGCCAGCTCCTTCGCGCGGGGCATGAGGCCGGCCAGCGGCAGGACTTCGGTGACCAGGCCGATTTCGCGCGCGGTCCCGGCGTCGACGCGCTGCCCCGTCAGGATCATCTGCATGGCCCAGCCCAGCCCGACGAACCGGTAGAGGCGCTGCGTGCCGCCCGAGCCGGGGATCTGGCCAAAGTTGATCTCTGGCAGCCCGAGCTGGGCGTTTTCGCTCGCGATGCGGACCGTGCAGCCCATGGAGAATTCGAGGCCCGCGCCGAAGCAGTAGCCGTTGACCGCGGCGACGGTCGGCTTGCCGAGGCGCTCGATGGCGGTCGGCAGCTCCTTGCGCAGCGTCGCCGAGGGGCCCATCTCCGAGACCAGCGTGCGCTGCTCCAGTTCGGGGATGTTGGCGCCGGCGCAAAACGACTCCTCCCCGTGCCCGGTGAAGACGATGGCCTTCACCGCGTCGTCGGTCTCGGCGCGGCGGGCGCAGTCGAGCAGGTCGACCCGCATCTGGTGGGTCATGGCGTTTCGCTTCTCGGGCCGGTGCAGCGTGACGATCAGCAACTCACCGTCCATTTCGGTGCGCACGTTCTCGTAGTTCATGTGGCGTATGCCCCCTTGTTCAATGAGATTGTTATCGTCGTCTCAGGCGGCGTCCGCATCGACGCCCGCCCGCACTCCCATTGTAATCAACATCTGCGCGGTTCAAGTCAACCGGCGTTGGGCCGGTTTCGCGGATGCGCAGCATGTCTGTGAAGAGCGCCGGACGAAAAAAGCGTTCACCCAGGCGTCCCGGCCCTCATGCGAGAGAGCCGGGACGCCGCAGCGGGCGATGAAGGAAAGTATGCGTTCGGTCCCGCTACGCGCCCAGCTTCAGCTTGAGCCAGTCGAAAATCTCGTGCGCGTAGGGGGGCACGTTGTCCATCTGGCAGTGCTGGGCGCCCGTTTCGGTCCCCTTGACGACCCGGAAGGTCTTGTCTTTCGAACCCGAGGCGTTGAAAAGGTTTTTCGCGTCGGCGAGGGGGATCTGCTGGTCGCCTTCCCCGTGAATCAGCAGAAACGGGCAGCGCATGTTCTGCACCACGCCGTCGAGCTTGAAATCGGCGAGCAGGTCGAGGCACTCCTCTGTGGAGTCGGAGTTGAAAATCCACTCCAGGTGATGGCCGGGAACCGAGAGGGCCGTCTTGTAGGCGGCGGCGATACGGTCCTGCCATACCCGCTGGTAGTCCCAGATCGCCCCCCAGGCCACGCACGCCTTGAAGCGGTGCTCCATGCTGGCGTTTCTGGGCGCGTAGTAGCCGCCCAGGCTGATCGCCATGACGCCGGCGCGCTTCGCGTCCACGTCGTTTCTGCTTTCGAGGTAATCGAGCGCGGCACTACCAGCGACCTCGTGGTCGTGGCGCAGGAAGAGCTTCCGGAAGCGGATGGCTTCCCCGTTTCCGGGCGCGTCCACGGCGAGCACGCTCATCCCCCGGCGCGCGAGGTCTTCCGCGCCCAGGATGTATTGGATCTCTTTCGAAACGTCGAAGCCGTCGAAAGAGACAACCACGGGCGGTTTCCGCTTCCTCGTGTTCCGCGCGTGAATGAGGATGCCCGGCAGCGTTTTTTTGCCTTCGAAGGGGATCTCCACGTGCTCGATGCGCGGCGCGTCCGTGAGCGCGGCGAAGCGCTTGAAGCTGTCCAGCGATTTGCGGTACGCGGCGTTCGCCGCCTTGTCCTTGGGTGTGCGGAACCGCTCGCCGAGCTGGTAGTAGAAACACGCGCGCTTGAAGAAGGCGGCGGCGGAGAGGTCGTTCTTCTTCCGCGCGGCGGCCATCCCGAGGGCGCGCATCCTGTCGGCTTCGCTCACCCATTCGGCGAACCAGGCGTCGTCGTCGCCTATCTTGCCCTTTAACTTGCGGCAGACCCTGTCGACCTCGCCCATCGTGGACGAGCCCCAGAAGGACGTGGAATAGGCGATCCCCACGCCTGCGGACCAGCGGTAGTCATTCGGAAAATACGCGAACCACGGTTCCTTGCGGACGGCTTGTGCGGCTTTTGCCATGAGGCGTTCTCCTTGCGGAAGATCAGAAATTGTTGAGCGCATCTGTTTTGAGGGATGGCGCGGGAAAATCGAGAAAAACGGATTCTTGAATCCGGCAGTTCTTCGAAATTCGGGCTTCCTCGCTTCGTTGTTCCAGTGGCGGGAAATATATCACAGCGTCGTTCCGCCCGTCATCGGTGGGGGGATGTTCCGTTCGAGGGGGAATAAATTCTCGAAGGATGGTCATAATACGTGAACGTAGCGCCGGGACAGGCCCCCGTGCCCGTCCTGATGGTATTGGTCCTGAAAAGGGACAACCACAGGGGGTTGTCCCTACGTTGACGTTCTCCCGTCTGCGCGCGAGGCCAATCCGTAGGGGCGATTCGCGAACCGCCCCTACAAAGACTGGCCCAGCACCTCGCGGAGCGCCTCTTCATGGCCGAGGCCGAGAATCCAGGCTTCCTCGGTTTCGATGATGCGCCGCTCCTCGGTGTTGAGAAAAGGTGCGCCTTCGAACAGGGGCACTAATCCGCCGAGGGCGTCCAGGCGGGCGAAGGCCTCCGCGTTCACGCGAACCTGGGCGGCGTCCGGTATCTCGCCCTCATTCTTTCGCTCTTCAATCTCTCTCCTGAGAAGGGAAGGGTAGATTTCGGCGACGACGGCGTGCGCTTCAGGCGCGCGCAATCCGGTCTCGAAGGGCCAGACGGCGAGGCGACCTTCCATACGCGGGTGCTCGATGAGGCGCTTGATGGCGGGAAGACCCAGAAGTACCTGAGAGCCAACGGATCCGGCGTAGGCCAGTTGCCAGACGGTCTTGGCGCCTTTGGCATGGTGGTCGGCGATGCGTCGTTCGTTCGGATGGGCTTCCCGGCTCGTGCGGCTCGATTTGCGGGTCGGCACTTCCGGATATTGCCAGCTTTCCGGTCGGCCCCAGAATGGCCCCATACCCGGATAGGTCCGGTTGATCGCCTCAGCGACTTCGAAGCGAGTGTTGGCGTTGTCCTCTGCGTCCTCGATGCGCGCCGCCAGCCAGTCCCAAAGCGCCAGGGCCGAAGCCTCGCCCGCCAAGTGCGTCGCCACTCCGGCGGGGTAGCCGAAGGGGAAATCGAAGCCGATCAGGACGTGGCGGGCGGCGTCGAGTTCTGCTGCGACGAGGGAGGTCAAGCGCTCCACGGCGTCATGGCGGGTGCGGGCATAGGCGGGTTCGTCCACGATGCCGCCTCGCGCGACGGCCCACCAGATGGTGTCTTTGGTCGGACGGGCGGGGCTCGGCGTCGAGCGCGCCGACCAGTCGACGATGACGTGTGTGTGGAAGATGGTCATGGGTTGTTGAAAAACCCCTCCTCGCTCGGAATTGACCACCGCCGTCATTCCGGCGAAAGCCGGAATCCATTCTAATGCAGAATGACAATGCTCCGGCTTTTCATCTCCCCGTCATTGGCGGGAATCAATCAGAAAATAAAAAGCAAAGGCAAAACAAATGGATTCCGGCTTTCGCCGGAATGACGAATAAAACTGCACCGTCCCGCAGGGACAGGTCGCGACCTGTCCCTACAAAGACGATAACGGGGCAAAGACAGGCGCAGGGGCCTGTCCCTGCGAATCACCTCTCCTTCATGATGGGTAGTTCACGCATTACCCCTACCCGCAGAGTTTCTCCTGCATCCAGTCGAACATGTAGGTCGTGCCGATGGCGTAGTTGTCGCGCTGGCAGTGCTGGGAGCCGCCTTCCTTCACGGTGAAGACCTTGAGCGTCTTGTCCTTGGAGCCCACGGCGTTATAGAGCGCCTTGGCGTCCCGGAGCGGAATCTGCTTGTCGTCCGCCCCGTGGGTGACGAGGAAGGGGCACCGCATCTTCTGCACCACGCCGTCGAGCCGGAAGCCCTCGAGCTTGACCAGGGCGTCGTCGAGCGAATCCGCGTTCAGTATCCACTGGATGTGATGGCCCGGAACGGAGAGTTCCGCCTTGAACGAAGCGTCGATGCGCTTTTTCCAGGTGGCGTAGTAGTCCCATATCGCCCCCCACGCGAGGCACGCCTTATACCTATGCTCCAGGCTGGCGATGCGGGGCGCGTAGTAGCCGCCCAGGCTGATGGCCATGACGCCGGCGTTCTTGGCGTCCACGTCGTTTCTCGTTTCGAGGTAATCGAGCGCGGCCGAACCCGCGACCTCGTAGTCGGGGCGCAGGTAGATATCCCGCAGGCGGATGGCCTCGCCCGTACCGGGGCCGTCCATCACCAGACAGCTCATGCCCCGGCGGATGAGGTCTTCCACGCCGCGCGTGAACTGGAGCTCCTTGGTCACGTCGAGCCCGTCGAAAAAGACCACGACGGGGGGTTTTCTCTTCCGCGTGTTCTCCGCGTGCACGAGATAGCCGGGGAGCTTCTTCCTGCCCTCGAAGGGGACTTCCACGGCCTCGATTCTGGGCCTGTCCGTCAGGCGCACGAAGCGGCGGAAGGTGTCGAGCGATTTCTTGAACGTACTGAGGGCGCGCTTGTCCTTGGGCGTCCGGAAGCGCTCGCCCATCTGGTAGTAGCAGGTGGCGCGCTTGTAGTGGGAGGCGGCGGAGAGGTTGCGCTTCTTGCGCTCGGCGGCGCGGCCCAGATCGCGCACGGTGTCGCCCATGCGGTCCCACTCGCGGAACCAGAGGTTGTCGTCGCCGAGTTTCCTGTAGAGGCGGCGGCAGACCTTGTCGACCTCGCCGATCTCGGTCCCGCCCCACTGCGCGCTCGACACCATGCCGCAGATGGCGGCCGACCAGCGGTAGTCTTCGGGAAAATACGTGTACCAGTTCGTGTTCGCGGGTGCTTCTGGCATGAATGGCCTCCTTGCGCCGCATCCGGGACGCGCCGGAGCGCATGTACGCCCGGTTTCAAGTCGCGCGAATGCGGGTTTTCGGGTTGAATGTAAGCGCGCGGGATCATATCTTTGTTCCACGCTGATAATCAAACCGATGAGCCGACCGCAGGCGTTTCGCGAAAGAGGAGTGTGTGATGAGCGAAGGAAGTGACTTCCAAAAAGTGCTGGACTACATCGATCAGAACGCGGAGCGCACCGTGGCCGATCTGCAGGAACTCTGCCGCCAGCCGAGCATCTCGACAACCAACGTCGGGATCAGGGAGATGGCGGCCCTGCTCGAAGCCCGCGTGGCGCGCTCGGGACTCGAGACGACGCTCCATGAGACGGGCGGCAACCCGATTCTCACCGCGCGCTTAGGAGGCGGCGGGGACAAGACGCTTCTCTTCTACAACCACTACGACGTGCAGCCCGCCGAGCCGCTTTCCGAGTGGGACACGCCGCCGTTCGAGGCGCATATCGTGGACGGCGCCGTCATCGCGCGGGGCGCCACGGACAACAAGGGCAACATCATGAGCCGCCTGGCGGCGTTCGAGGCGTTTCTGGCGGTGCGCGGCGAGTTGCCGTGTTCGGTCAAATACATCATCGAGGG
>JAPOYD010000128.1 GCA_026706735.1 Nitrospinota bacterium
AAACCAACCCCCCCTACCCCCCCTTGACAGGGGGGTATAAAAAGGCGACGCCGCCTCGACGGGTACAGGGGCTTTACATTTTGCCCGTTTGCCAGGGGGACTTTTTTTCGTCTCCCGGGTAGAGGGGGTTTTGCTTTTTCTTGCCCCCCTGTTAAGGGGGGGTAGGGGGGGTTGCCTTTACCCTGTCAGGGGCCTTTTTCAACAGCCCCTTGTGTCAGGGGGGCTTTTCTTGCACCTCATCCTCGGGGGGCTTTTTCAACAACCCCATCCGCGCGCGGTTGACACTCGCCGCATAAAATCCTTATAAGTTTTGTTTCCTCACCCGGCCTTGCGGGTGGAAATTCGAAAACATATTGAATATCAATCAGTTGGGGTGTTCGATGTTTGACGGCTTGAAAGAGCGTCTGGGCGGAATCTTCAAGGACTTGAGAAGCCGGGGCGTTTTGGGAGAAAAAGAGGTCGATTCCGCGCTTCGCGAGATTCGCCTGGCTTTGCTCGAAGCCGACGTGAACTTCCGGGTCGCCAAGGATTTGGTGGCGAAAATCCGCGAGGATCTCCTCGGCGTCGAGCGCGTCGCGCACTTAGACCCCTCCCAGCAGGTCATCAAGGCGGTCCAGGCGCGTCTCACGGAACTCATGGGAGCGAAGAGCGCGCCGCTCGAGCGCGCATCGAGCGGCGTCACCACCGTGATGCTCGTCGGTTTGCAGGGCTCGGGAAAAACGACGACGGCCGGCAAGATCGCCTTGAAGCTCAAAAGCAAGGGGTTGCGCGTCCTTCTCGTGCCCGCGGACGTCGCGCGGCCGGCGGCCATCACCCAGCTCCAGAGGCTGGCCGAGCAGACGGGCGCCGAGGCTTTCGGTTCCGAAGGTATGTCGGACCCAGTGGAAATTATCCGGCGGGCAGGCGAAAGAGCCCGTCTCGAGCATTTCGATTACTGCATCGTGGACAGCGCGGGCCGGCTGCACGTCGATGACGACTTGATGGATGAGTTGAAACGAATGAAAGAAGCGGCGCGGCCCGATGAGGTGCTCCTGGTCGCGGACGCCATGACGGGCCAGGAAGCGGTGAACTTAGGATCCGCGTTTTCCGAGCGAATCGGCATCACGGGCGTCGTGTTGACAAAGCTCGACGGCGACGCCAGGGGCGGCGGCGCCCTCTCGCTGCGCTCGGTGACCGGTGTGCCCGTCAAGCTGGTTGGAGTGGGTGAGAAGCTCGACGCGCTTGAGGAGTTTCATCCCGAGAGAATGGCCTCGCGGGTTCTGGGGATGGGGGACGTCATGTCCCTCATCGAGAAGGCCGAAGCCGCCATCTCTCCCGATGACGCGCAATCCATGGTGGAATCGCTCGGCAAGGGGGCGTTCACCCTGGTCACGATGAAAGAGCAGATCCTCCAGATGCGCAAGATGGGTTCGATGGGTGATGTCCTGTCCATGATACCGGGGCTGGGCAGCAGGATGCCCGACGTGGATATCGACGAAAGGGAGCTCACGCGCACGGTGGCCATTATCGATTCGATGACGCCGGCCGAGCGAACGAAGCCCGAGATCATCAAGGGCAGCCGCAGGAAGCGCATCGCCGCCGGGAGCGGAACCCGGGTGCAGGACGTGAACCGGCTGCTCAAGCAATTCGCGCAGACACAGAAACTGATGAAGCAATTTTCCAGGGGCGGCAAGAAAAAACAGATGCAGAGAATGCGTCAAATGCTTAATTTCTAGGGAGAGATACTTTGGCCGTAAAAATCAGACTTGCCCGTGGGGGCATGAAAAAGGCGCCGCGCTACCGCGTCGTCGTCCAGGATGAGCGCATGCCGCGCGATGGACGATTCATCGAGAGCATCGGCCGCTACGATCCGTCGCAGGACCCCGCATTCGTTCATATCGATCTCGAGAAGGCGAAGGCCTGGATGGAGAAGGGCGCCATCCCGACCCGGACGGTCAGGAACCTTCTTGATAGAGCGGGCATCGACGATTAGGAAAACCCCGTGAGCGGCAGGGTGGCCGTGGGGGTCGCGCTCAGGCCCCACGGGGTCAAGGGAGCCGTTCGGGTGGAACCCTGGCTCGACGACGCGGGCGTCTACGGGCGAATCGAAGAAGTGTTCTCCCGGGAGGAGCCTGTGCGGAGGTTCGAGGTGGCGGCCTGTCACCAGGGCGGCAAGGGAGCCATCGTCTGGAAGTTCACGGGAATTGACACCCCCGAAGGCGCCGAGGCGCTGCGGGGGACGATTTTTTTGGCGGACAGGAAATTCTTAGGCGGCCCCGACGAGGGGGTTCTCTATTTCGAGGATTTCGAGGGTTGTGAAATCATCGACGAGGAGGGAAGCCCTCTCGGGCGCGTGGTGGACATGTTCGGAGCCGGTGGAAACGACGTCATCGTCATCCGCACGCCGGGAGGCGAGGAGTTGCTCGCGCCCGCAACGCGCGAGGTCGTATTGAGGCGCGAGGGGGATCGCTGGATTTTCCGATTGCTTAAGTTCGATGACGAGGATTGAGGAGGTCTCATGCGCATCGACGTTCTTTCTGTGCTGCCCCGCATGGTGGAAGAGGCGTTCCGGGAGGGCGTCGTGGGGCGCGCGATCGAAGCGGGCGTTATTGAATTCAAGGTCTGGAACCTGCGCGATTTCGCCGAGGGGAAGTATCAACAGACCGACGACGCCCCCTTCGGCGGCGGGGCGGGGATGGTCATGAAGCCCGAACCCATCCTGAAGGGCGTTCGGGCGATTCGCGAAGACGCAGATGTAGAACCGCTCAAGGTCCTGCTCACGCCGCAGGGGCGGCTGTTCGATCAGGCGACGGCCCGCAGGTTCTCCGGGGCGCCGCGGCTGCTCCTCATCTGCGGCCGCTACGAGGGCGTGGACGAGCGGGTGAGCGAGTTGTGCGTGGATGAGGAGATATCAGTCGGCGATTACGTGCTCTCGGGAGGAGAGATTCCGGCCATGACCGTCATCGACGCCGTCGGCAGGCTCATCCCCGGCGTCTTGGGCAACGATGCTTCCGCCGCCCAGGACAGCTTCACCGGCGGACTTCTCGATCATCCCCACTACACGCGGCCGGCGGAGTTTGAGGGGGTCCGCACGCCGGACGTGCTCTTATCCGGCGATCACGAGGCGGTTCGCCTCTGGAGGAGGCGCCAGGCGCTCGTAAGAACGCGGGAGAGGCGGGGGGATTTGTTCGAACGGGCCGATTTGAGCGATGAGGATTTGCGCCTGCTGGAATCTTCACGGACCTAGAAGGGCTGCGGGGTATTGGGCAACGTCTATCTCGCGCTGATCCACTATCCGGTGCTCAATCGCGCGGGCGGCGTGGTGACTTCTTCCGTTACCAGCCTCGATTTGCACGATCTCGCCCGCGTGGGCCGCACCTATGGCGTCTCGGGCGTATTTGTGGTACATCCTTCTGCTCCCCAGCGGGCGTTCGTCGAGCGGGTGATAGGGCACTTTACGGAGGGCCCGGGCCGCACGCTGCACCCGCAAAGGAGCGAGACGCTCGAATTTCTGGAAGTTCTGCCGTCTTTGGATGCGCTCGTCGAGGAGGTGGAGCGCAAGGAACCAAAAAGGCCCCGATGTGTGGCCACCACGGCCAGGCGGGTGCCCGGCGCCGTGGGGTATGAAGCGCTGCGCGGCGAGTTGAGGGAAATAGACGTCCCGCACGTCATTTTGTTCGGCACGAGTTGGGGTCTCGCCGATGAGGTTCTGGAGATGTCCGACGTGGTATTGTGTCCGGTGGAGGCGCAGGCCGATACGGGATTCAACCATCTCTCGGTTCGTGGTGCTGCGGCAATTGTGGTAGATCGCATTTTCGGCAAAAGAAAGGTATAGTGCCGGTTTTTCAGGACAAGGAGCAGGCAGGTGAACATTATCGACAAAATTGAGCGCCAGGGCATGCGCAAGGACGTTCCCGATTTCGATCCGGGGGACACGGTGCGCGTTCACGTGAAAATCGTCGAGGGCGACAAGGAGCGCATCCAGGTGTTCGAGGGCACGGTCATCGGAAGGCAGGGCGGCGGGCTTCGCGAGCGATTCCGTGTCCGAAAACTCTCATACGGAATCGGGGTGGAGCGCATCTTCCCGGTGCATTCCCCGAGAGTCGACAAGATAGAAGTTACCCGAAGAGGACGCGTGCGCCGCGCGAAGCTCTACTACCTGAGAGATCGCATGGGCAAGGCCGCCCAGGTGAAAGAGCGGCGCTGGAGGTAGGGAAAAGCGGAATTTCCCGGCTTTGGGCCTGGACGTATTCTTTCTTATTCTTCGCTGTTGATTCTGCAACATTTCCGCCCATCACATACCGCACCGGAAGGGACGCGGCTGAAGCGCGCGCTGTTTCGGCATGAACCCTTACTGAGAGGGGATGTGAAATGGGACGATTCCTTGCGTTTCTCTTAACGACAATTCTTCTTTTCGGATGTGGCGGCGATGATAAAAGTTCAGAGTCCCCCGCCACCATGCCGGCAACCGGCTCCACCGAAGGCGTCGTGCTGAATGAGAATGCGGCGCTCTCCATCAGCAACAGTTACCTTCGCGTTCAGGCTGCTCCGGGGGTGTCCGTGGAGTCTACTCTGGAAGCGGACTGCGAAGGGCAAACCTGCACGCTCACAGAATCGCGTACGGGCGTCAGTGAATCCGTATCCTTGCAGGATATCCAGAATACCGACACGTCCGACATAGAAAATCTGAGACAGGCGGCGCAGCTCATCCTGACGAGAAACGGCGTCGCCGTCTATGGCGGCTCCGTCAGCTTCGCATTGGGGGAGGGCAGCACCGTAAGCGCCACGGCTTTAGGTGGCTGGATGGTCCACAACTTTTTCCTCGCGGTCTGGGGGAATTATTCCGATCCGAACATCCCCTCGGCCGATTTCGGCACGGGGCTTTCCCTGGGCAACGCCACCGGATCGCACCCCGACGCGGACGCCACCTATACCGGTCTCATGCTCGGCGTGGCCACGGCGGCTGGAGCCATTCAGGGCTACGGCGTGGAAGGGGATGCGAGGCTTGATTTCAGGATGGCGAGCCCCGGAGACGCTCGCATGGATGTTTCTTTCACCAACATCATGCTTCGAGGAATGGACGACGTGCTTCCTGACATCGGATTTGCTGACATCGGATGGAGCGATCTCCAGGTTGGAAGCGATGGGATTTTCGAGTCGGAAGAGGGAGATATCCACGGAAACTTCTATGGTTCGAATCACGAAGAGGTAGGCGGCACTTTCAATCGCAACGGCGTGGCTGGCGCTTTCGGGGCAAGCAGGTAGGGCATTCTATTGCGATCCGCCGCGCGAAGCTCCGACACGTGGGAGTGTTTAATAACCCCAAGTAGAAATGAAACACTCCCCCCTTGAGGGGGAGTCGGTGAGGTGAAGGGGTTGTTACCCGAAGCCGAACCGGTGGGGGGAGCTTTTAATTTGAAATTGTCCCCCCACCACATCAGCCTTCGCACAAAACGCTCGGCTTCTGTCGGGCTTTCCCCTCGGGAAGCCCGACCCCCTCAAGGGGGGA
>JAPOYD010000165.1 GCA_026706735.1 Nitrospinota bacterium
CCTACGAGGCGGTGCTGCTTTGTTCGTCATTCCGGCGCATGCCGGAATCCAGAACCGATAAGAACGGAGACACGGAGACTTCTGGTTTTCTTGATATGCTGGTTCTATATGGCGGTGAAAGACAAAAACAAAAAGAGAAAACCTCTGGATTCCGGCTTTCGCCGGAATGACGGCAGTGGTCAATTCCCCTAAAAAGGGGGCTTTTTCAACAATCTCCCGAAGAGGGGCGCTCAAATGCTGAACGGCGACGTCTTCGTTTTCGACAACGTGGTTCACATGTACGACCTCTCGGACGAGAACCTCGCCCGCCCGGACAGCTGGCTCGACCGCCTCTGGCACCTGCGGATCGGCAAGGGCAGACGCCCCAGAGGCCAGGAGGACATCTACGCGGGCGGAGACGCAATCGGCGGGTTCGCCAGGAAATGGACCTGCGAGGAACTCGGCAAGCTGGTTTTCGAGGATTCCCAGACCGACATGGCGATGGCGCAGGCGGTCGTGCTCTACGACGTCTACAAGGAGGGCTTCTCCCCCGTTCAGGCGCAATACGAATTCGCATGCGCGAATCCGGAGCGCGTTTTGTTCTGCGGCGGGGTGGACCCCAAGTACCCGAGCGTCGAGGGCGCGCTCGAGGAACTGGAGCACCAGGTGACGGAGATGGGCGCGCGCTCGGTGAAATTCTACAACGCCCACATCGACGGAAACTCCTGGCGATGCGACGACCCCGAGCTCGCCTATCCGATATACGAGAAAGGGCGCGAACTGGGACTCAACGTGTTCCAGTACCACAAGGGCTTTCCCATCACCCGCGCACGACTGGAAGATTTGACGCCGCTCGACATCCAGCAGGCGGCCATGGATTTCCCCGACCTCACCTTCGCCATCCACCATCTGGCGCTTCCCTACTTCGAGGAGTGCGTCTACATCGCGGCGCGCTTCGAGAACGTCGTGCTCGTCCTCTCGGGCACGATGCACCTGCCCCTCGTCGCGCCTTGGCAGTTCAAGGAATACATGGGCAGGCTGCTTCGGGACGTGGGTTCGGAGCGAATCCTCTGGGGCTCGGAAGCGCCCCTGCTCGGCAATCCCCAGCCCATGATCAAGTGGTTCTGGGAGATGGAGATCGACGAGGAATTACAGGAGCGCTACGGCTATCCCCCCATCACGGAAGGGGATAAGCGCAACATTCTGGGCGAAAACCAGGCCAGGCTCTTCGGAATCGACGTGGCGGCGAAGAAAAAAGAGCTCGGTCTGGTTGCTTGAAATCGCTGCGAACCGGGGTTGTTGAAAATCCCGGCCCCGCTCGTCATTCCCCTGCCCTGAAAACCAACCCCCCCTACCCCCCCCTTGACGGGGCTGTTGAAAAACCCCTGCAATCGGGATTATCAGCCGTCATTCCGGCGAACGCCGGAATCCAGAGCGGACTGGAATGGAAGATATGCGGAAATATGGCGGTGCGGCGCAGGTGGCCGGGTTCGACAAACTCCGGTTCTCGCGTCGGTTCTGGATTCCGGCATTCGCCGGAATGACGAGCAAAGGCGAAAATCGGGCAGGTCCACCTCGGCGGGACTTTTTCAACAACCCCTTGACAGGGGGGTAAAAAAAGGCGATGTCCCCCCGTCAAGGAGGGTGCTCCTGCGGGGTCATGCCGGGCGGCGCGGCTTTCGATTTCACGGGGTTTCGGATTGACCCCCGCCGCTTCCTGAGCGAGGATGAGGAGAACAAAAGACAAACCATTTCAGATATCTGCTGAAATCATAAGATTGGAGGATTTTCCATGCAGCCACCCTACGACGGGGAAAAACTCGACCGTCTCATGCAGAACGCCGGCGTCGACCTCGTTCTGGCCAACTCGCGCGAGAACGTGCGCTATCTGTGCGGCGGCTATTACTATCATTTTCACGAGAGGTTCACATCCATGGGAAGCGGCCAGTACATCGCCCTGGCGGGCATCCCTTGTGGAGACGCCGGCAAATCGTTCCTGATCGGCGGGACCGGCGAGATCGGCCAGGCGAAAGACCAGAACCTCTGGATACCCGAACTCATCCCCTCGGGCAGATATCCGGCAGAAGCCGCCAAAGACGCCGCGCGCGCCATTACGGAGCGCGGACTGGGGAGCGGCGCCATCGCGGTGGAGGGCAATTTCCTGCCCGCCATCGCCAAGGATGCGCTCTTGAGCGAACTGCCTAACGCGACCTTCGTGGAGGCGCTGCCGATCCTGGAGGAGCTTCGCGCCATCAAGACGCCCGAGGAAATCGAACTCTACCGGCGCATCTCCCAGGCGGACGCGGAAGCCATCCGCGACGCTTTCGAGACGGCAAAACCCGGCGCCACGACGCGCGAAGTCGCCCACGCCGTGGAGCGGGGCATGACGGATAGGGGCCTCCACTTCCTGTGGGTCTTCGCCGCCGCGGGGCCGGGCATGCTGCGCGCTCCGTCCGAGAAGGTATGGGAGAAAGGAGAAGTGCTGCACCTCGACGCGGGCGGCTCGGAATCCGACTATCTGACAGACATCTGCCGGATGGGGGTGCGGGGTGAGCCCACGCCTCTCGCGGACGAGCTCTACAAGGCGTGCCTGGGCACGCAGGATCACGTGCGCGCGGAGATACGCGCAGGCGCCGTATGCGGCGACATCTACGAGAAGGGCTGGAGCTATCTCAAGAACACCGAGCACGGGGAATACGGCAACTTCATCATCCACGGCATCGGCATGGTCTCGCACGAGCAGCCCTACTTCGGCCCCGGCATAGAGAGAGAACTCGAAGAAGGCATGGTCGTGTCCATCGAAACGGACATCCGGCATCCCGAGGTGGGCTACGTGAAGGTGGAAGACGCCGTGGCGGTGACGGCGGACGGCTACGAACCCCTCGGCGACCTGGGACGTGAGGACTGGGTGGTCGTCGATTGATGCAGCCCACGTATGATGAGGAAAAACTCGCCCGCCTGATGGAAGAGGCGGGCGTCGACCTCATACTCGCGCACACGCCCCACAACATGCGCTACCTGACGGGCGGCTACTACTTCCATTTCCGCGAAAGAGTGGCCGCCATCGGGCCGAGCCAGTACCTCCCCTTCGTGGGGATTCCCAAGAAAAACCCCGAAAACGCCTTTCAGGTGGCATGGCGCGTCGAGGCGGCTCCGCGAAACGAGGTGGACACCTGGATACCCGACGTCATCTACACGAAGGCGCGGGGCACCGTCGGCGCCTCCGAAACGGCCGCCGAGGCCATCAGGAAACGTGGACTCGATGAGGGAACCATCGCCGTCGAGCGCGCTTTCATGCCCGTGGATGCGATGGAAACGCTTGGGCGCGAATTACGCGCCGCGCGGTTCGTCGACTCCCTCGGGATTCTGGAAGAGCTGCGCGCCGTGAAGCGAGAGGATGAACTGGAGATATTCCGGCGCGCGGCCCGCGCGGATTCAGAAGCCATACAGGCCGGCTTTCAGGAGGGAGCGCGCGGCGTCACGACCCGGCGGATCGAGCAAAGGGTGGAAGAAGAAATGGTGCGGCGCGGGCTTCATTTCCACTACGCCTTCACGGCGGCGGGACCCGGCATGAGGCGCGAGCCTTCGGATAAAATCTGGGAGCGAGGAGAAATCCTCCACATCGACGCGGGCGGCTCGGAGGCGGGCTACATGTCCGACATCTGCCGGATGGGGGTGCGGGGCGAACCCTCCGCCCTGGCCGAGGAGTTGCGTAAAGCGTGTCTCCACGCGGTCGACGCCTGCCGGGGCGCCATCCGCGCCGGGGCGAGTTGCGCCTCGGTGCATGAACGGGGTCACCAGGCGTTTGCGGACACCGGCTTCGCCGATATGGGGATTTTCGAGGTGCACGGCATCGGGATGGTGCAGCAGGAACTCCCGCGCTTCGGCCCCGAGGTGGAGCGCGCGCTCGAGGCGGGCATGGTGGTTTCCGTGGAGTGCGACATCCGCCACGCGCAAGTCGGCCACGTGAAGATTGAAGACGCCGTCGCCGTCACCGAGGACGGCTGCGAGGGCCTGGGGGACCTGGGCAGGGATTCCTGGGCCTGCATCGACTGATTATCATCGACTCATAGCAACGGAGGAGAAAGTCACATGCCGAGACCATCGGGGGGCTTCACGCGGCTTCAACACGCCGCCATCAAGGTGCACGACATCGAGGCGGCCAAGGATTTCTACGTCAACACGCTGGGCTTCACGATCTCGGAGATATTCGAGCCGGGCACGGTGGGCGATTTTCCCTTCGGGCTTTGCTTCATGCGGTGCACGGAGCTTCACCACGACATGAACCTCATCTTCTGGCCCGAGGGCGAAGGCCCCGCCCCGCCCGAGGAGCGCTCCTTCTTCTCCCTGCAGACGGGTCTGCACCACATCGCGTTCGAGGTGGAGGACCGGGCGCAACTGGAAGCGTGGTCGTCTTATCTCGAAGAAAAAGAGGTCGAAATCTTCTGGGGGCCTTCCATCCACAGCCCCACGCACCCGGAGGGAGACGGCTTCTGGGGCGAGAACCACGCGCTCTACATCGCCGACCCGTCGGGCAACTGCATCGAGATATTCTGCGACATGGCCGTCATGGACCCCTACACGAACCGGGTGAACGAGGAGTGGTTCCGGGATCGCCTCTCGCGCGACGGCCACCCGCGCGACGCGGCGGCACCGCCGGAAGCCTGGAAGGCGTGAGCGGATGAAGAAGGCGATATCGCCGGATGACCACGAAACCAATCAAGGAAAAGTAAAAAGGCAAGAACCGAGTCGCTGGATTCCGGATTCCCTCCCGCCCCATTCACGATCGACCAAATTCGTCGGGAAACGCTCCCGCTCTGGTCGCGTCAAACCCTCGTTCCTCTCTCGCGTTTGACCCGGCAATTGCCCGCATCTGGCGTCATGGCCCAAGTTTGTGCCGCGTCGACATTACGCCGCGATTCAGCCCATCGAACCGGGGCGGAATTTCCGTAAAATTCGATAAATTTAGATAAATTCACGGGGTATTTCGATAAATTTCCGGTAAATTTTTCCCGGGATATGACGCCGCGGAATCCGGGCGCAGGGGAATTCTGCCATGATCCGCTGCGCCTTTCATGACAGCAAATGCGCGGATTTGCGAGGAGTTGCGGGGGCGAAATTCTACCGGTCGCGCTTCGCATGGGCGCGAGAGCCTGATTGAACGGGGTTTTCCAGGGAGAGCCGGGCATCGCGCGGCGCTTTAACGATGAATCGTAAGCAATTGATATTTAATTCGTTTCTCCCATGACAGGCATATTGATGGAACCCAGCAGCGCATGCACCACGGCGTTCAGGGGCGTGGGGATTCCGTGCCTGGCGCCGATGCGAACGACCGCCCCCGTCATGACGTCCGCCTCGATGCGCCGCCCGGCGCGCCTGTCGACGAGCATGGAGGTGGTGGCTTCGGGGTCTGCATCCTTCAAGCGCTCGATGGTTCGCTCGGCGACGTCATCGGCCAGTTCCGCGCCCTCCGCCCGGCCCACCAAGGCGCATTCACGCACGAGCCCGCGGCAAAGCTCGGCGATTTCCGGCTCGTGCAGCACGCCCCTGCCCTTGTCGGTCAGCGCGGTGGCGGGACCCGCGCCGATGTTGTTGCACAACTTCGCCCAGGAGGCCGTTGTGAAATCGGAAGTCGGCTTCACCGGAATGTCCGTGCCCTCATAGAGCGTCGCGAGAAATCGCGCGCCCCGGCCGTCTTCGGGTACGAGCGCGGCGCCTCCCTGCTGCACCACGTGGCCGGGAGCCCCCCTGTCCGCCGGACAATTCACCACGACCGGAACGACCTCGGCTCCTCGTACGTACGGCTCCACTCGCTCTCTGTGCTCCACGCCATTCTGCAACACGGCGATGATGGTATCGCCGCCCACGAGAGCTTCCAGCCAACCCGCTACATCGGGCACCTGATGCCCCTTCACCGCCAGGAGAACACAGTCAACAGGTCCTGACGCCGAAGGTGAGGTGGCGCACTTCACCGATGATTCGATGACGGTATCGGGTGTCTCCACCACGAGTTTATCTATGGACTTTCGCACACAAAGCGTCACATCGTGCCTGCGCGAACGACACAACCGGACCCCGAAAACGCCGCCGATGGCGCCGACCCCAAGCACGGCTACCTTGCTCATCAATCACGCTCCAAGAAATTCATACCAAAACCGGGTGTCCCTTTGATGTCACCAAGGCTCCAAATACGCACACAACGCCAGCCAGAGAATCCCAGCCCGAGGTATGCCCAAGCTTATCCAGCACGCGCAAAACGGAACCCAAACGCACCTGATCCGCCATCCCCACTGCCGAAATCGCTTCATGCAGGGCCTCTGCTCCCTGCCCTCTGGCCGCGCACTCCAAATGCGCGCGACTGATTTTATTCGTCCGATATTCGGCCTGATTCAGGATGACACCAGATATTTTTTCTGAAATTTCAAAATGCCCCAGAGCACGCAACGCTATCATCACACCACACCAAAAATCATCTCCTGACGGCGTGAGTCCCGGACCGAGACCTACGAGCCGGCGGGCGGCGGCGGGAATTTCATGATTCCCCTCCCCATTGAGCGAATACGAGAGCCAATGCCGGAAGTTCGATATTCCATTCCAGGAGATTGGACCAAATGCGTCCTTATTTGAGATTTTCTCGCCACTCGCAACCTGCGCAATGAGCGGGGCCAAACCCTCCCGGGGGCCCGTTTCGGCTATCCATTGAAGGAGAACCGGGAGATTTTCGAGAAAATACTCCAAATCCCAGCCAGTAGGGAGTGGATCCGGCTTCCATTCTTCTGAGCGGGAAGTGTCGATTATCACCTTGGAGCCTAGATGAATAGAGCTATTTTGTAACCTGACAGAAGTTCCAACGTTTACGATTTCTGTGAAATCTTCATCATTGCAAAATTCACAAACCGCATTCAGAGGACCGGGCCCGATACCACGTTCCCCGATACACACGATCCGCCCAAATGTATTTTCCACATACAAACTTCTGCGGAACACACCGATGACCTTTGCTTCAACCGATGAAACAAGAAATTCTTTGGCGAATTCGCCAACAAGAACCACTCGGGAGATTTTCTTCATAAGGCAAACCTGCATCATGAAATAACAATTTCAGATCACAAAGAAAATCCCCTCACCCAACAAAGAGTGAGGGGGTATGAAACACACAATGCTTATCCGCAGCCAGGACCCCTGAGCTCTCTCGCCGCTACGTCAGATGGAACAAGCGTCTCGGCAAAATTCGGGTCCGTTTCTTGTTTTTCAATCAGTTCAGTTATTTGTGAGAGCAGCAATTCACGTTTCATCAATCCCAAACGGTATATGCCCATCGGATTAACAAGTTTCATATAGAAATGATTTCCAGCGTCATATTCTGTAGAGCACGCGGAAGGTTTTTGGGCGATGGAAAGAGGTCCCTCAAAAACATCTGCAAATCGGGAGAGGATTTCCTCATGATGTAAATCCGCCGGTATTTCGGGAAATCTGACTAAGAGCTCTTGGATAGTCATCGTCACAACTCCTTCATCAGTTGATCATTCAAATGGAACAACTCACTCATTTTAGCAGATATCGAGTAGCCCGGCTCCCTGCATTCTCATGCTGCGACACCAAAACGAATGAATCTCAAGACAGCGCATTGGAATTACATCTCCCGGATAAACCGCGCAGCATAACTTCTTATATCTTTCCCGTTTAGAACATGGAATCGACGTATGCGGGCGATCGTTTCTCCAGAAAATCGACCAATAGGAATGTGAATCAGATGCTTTTTATACAATCGCGCAATCTGCCGCCAGCGTGTATTTGGAGGGTGCGGACTCACCAGGGCGATGAATCGCTCTTTCGAATGAAAACATGCCCCTGCAATCAATCGCTCTTCCAGTGTCTGTGTGTAGTGGAAGTGCGAATCCCGCCAGACATCCTCGATGTATCGAGGAGGAAAAACAAAAAATGCCCCACCATATTGAGATTCCGCGACCCCCGGCCCCACCAAATTATTCTCAAACGGAGTCGCATACATGCAAAGAGTTGATTCTTCATCATGTTCCGCGTACCACATCGTACGCCAGGAGTACTTCCCGGCATCGGCGGGCGTGTCGAACAAAAAAACGACGACCTCCAGGTTCCCTCGCGCGGGGGGAATTTCTTTTACATAAAGATCGCCCGTATGCCAGTTGCGAAGCGTTTCCCTGATGTCAAGCCCATCTTTTATCGATGTCGTGAATTTCTCGGTACGCGCCAAATCCTCTCCCAATAGCGCCTTGGCTTGCTCGCGCACATGGGTATGAAAACTCTCTATCGCATCATCTTCCGGCGGCCAGGAACACATGCCGAAAGGATTCCACCTCTGGGCCCAATTCTTACTTTCAAACGGGGTGGGCTTGGGTTTGAGGGAAATACTCCTCCAAGTGACAACTGAACCGCCCAACCGACACTTAATCGTTCCGACATCTCCATCAGGGAATGCCGCACGGCCCACACCTATATGTACGAGAGCATCTTCATTTGATGAAGTATTTTCTAGCTGATACGGATATTTCCTTGCAGTCTCCAACAAAGAGAGGGCAAAAGCATCTCCTGCGGTTTGCTTTGCAGCAAGGGCGAGGGTGAACAAGTCCGGCGTCAATCTTCTTCCCTGAAGCGTCAAATTCCGGACATATTGCAAGAAAATCTGGAGTCTTTGAGGCGTTACCCAGTTTTGCACGGGTCGATGTTCTTGGAGCCATGCCGTTCTCGTCTCCAAGAGGAGTTCCTTGACGCCGTCGATGGAAAGGTTGGAGTCCCCCAGGAATTCTTCGCGGTTTCTTTCATACAAATACGTCAAATAGGGGAATTCCCCCAGGAGGAAGGCCAGGGTATCTCCCGATACCCCATACCTTCTGGGTGGGTTGAGTGAGACACCTGAATGGGACTCAAATAATTTCTTGTCATCAGATGGCCCTTCTCGACAGGCGGAGCGAATCCAGGGCCAATCCATCGCGGAACATACGAAAACGATTCGCCTATATCTGGCCTCGAGTTCCAGCAGTGCGTTGCCCATCCAGCGAATTCTCGCAGCACGCTGTGTCGAAGGAGAAGGTTTAGGAGCTGCCATCAAAAGAGAAGCTGCAAAAGCCTCCATCGGTACTTTTTTTAGCGCATACGGATCTGGCAGCGCATGAACATCCTGATGGAAACGATCCACTTCCATATCTACAAAAACCCTGGGTATACGCTCTCCCATCGCGACTCTCAAAGCGGAAATCACGGGTTGGCAAGGGTCGATGGGCACATAATTATAAGAAGACAAATTGGATTCATCCGCCAACGAATCTTCTTCAGTTCCAAAATCATCTTCCGCCTCGGGGTAAGCATCCCATGACTCATCAAACCCTGCTTCATCACTTCTGAGATATGATTGAGTATCCTCATTCATTGATACGATGGAGACATATGGGAGGTCATCCACACCTGCTTCTACTTCATCCTGAAATGACGGAGGAAGGGGAATCGCAATGCAATCGGGTTCAAGCAGCAAAATCCTGTCGCGCACTTCGACAGCGAAGTCTCCCGACCCATGGATGACTGGTAGTACGCTGATTCGATCGGTGATGTTCAGAAAATCTGTTGCACCCATGAATCAATCGTCTCGGCCAGGGTGCAAGGGGTTATCGCCGCCAAAGAAAATATCACCGAAATCAAGTGGAGGGGGCTCATCGCCGAGAGCTTTTCGTCTTCTGTGCGCGAGGCCTTTCAAGTCCAATGCATCATCTCCCAACACCTTGGTGAGCGACTCTCTCCATGCTTCGTCTTGAGTGAGTGGGTGCTCCGGGTCCTGCGCGAGACGTTTTAGGGCGAATTGAAGGATGTGGATTCCATCTCGGGGAGAATATTCAAGGTCCAGATCATGGGCTTCCTGTAAAAACTCCACCGTCAAGGCCAACATCTCATTGGGAGCAAATGGCAAGTGATATTGCAGAATAGCCAGTTCATCTTTCTTGTTTGGAAATTCAAGCGCGAGGGTTGGTTGGAGTCTCGAAAGGATGTAATCGGGCACTTCGTATGTCGAGGCATCTTCATTCATCGTCACACAACAGCGAAAATTCGGGTGCGCCTTTACCGTAATACCTGCAACGATAGACTCCACATAACGGCGGTGATCGAGCAACGGGGCCAGCGAGGCCCAACTCTTTTCGCTCATCCGGTTGCCCTCATCGAGCACACAGACACCACCCCTCATCATCGCTGTGACAAGAGGTGATGCGTGATAGGCGATTTTCCCTGATTCCGCCAGAACGGGCGTAATCAAGAGGTCTTCCGGGCGGGTATCAGATGTGCACTGATAAATAAAAAGTTCCTGGCCTCGTTCCCGCGCCGCCGCCATCGCCAGCGTGGTTTTCCCGATCCCCGGGGAACCAACAATTCTCGGAGAGAGGGAAAAGTCCTCCTCCGCAATCACCATCCAGCAGGCTTGAAGCTGTCGAAGCACTTCTATCTGGCCGATCCATTCCTGATCGGCAACGGTGTGCCTGCTCAGATGCAGGGACACTCCTTCGATTTCTACTACTCTCGCCTCTGATTCTTCATTACCTGATGTTTTATCGTGCAAAATCAATTCCTTATTCCAATATTCGCATCAAAAGGTCTTGGTATTTCACCCTTGCATCCGGGGCATGCTACTAATCTGTAAAATACCCCCCGTTTACATCCAGGGCTTCTCCGGTGATATGCGCAGCTTCTTCGCTTGCAAGAAACAAAGTGGGCGGCACCAATTCCGCAGCCATCGCGAACCTTCCCATCGGGTGTTTCGCCAGCGCTTTTTTGTACAATTCCGGTCCAAACTCTCGCATCAATGGCCCGTCAATCGGTCCGGGGACCAAGCAGTTCACGGTCACTTTGGTTTTCGCCAGTTCGCGAGCAAGGTTAAAAGTCATGGCCAAAATACCACCTTTTGAAGCGCCATAAGTGAGATTATGGCCCAGTCCCCCCGATTTTCCGGCCCCGGAGCCGAACAGGATAATCCGCCCCGCCGGAGAATCCTTGAGTGCGGGCATCGCTCCTTTAATGCAAAAATAAGGCGCTAAAAGGTTCACACGTAGTGCTTGTCTCCAATCAGATTCATCAAGTGAGAGTGGGATTTTCACCAACATGTTCGCCGCCGTGTGAATGAAGATGTCGCATCCACCAAGCCATGCAATCGCTTCTTTGCACATGGCATTTAATTCATCAAAATTTTCCATATTACAAGGTATTTTTTTCAGCATCTCCTCGGAACCTCTGATGTGACGCAGCTTTTCTGAACTTCGGCCCGTTGCGACAAGCTTTGCGCCTGTATCTAGAAATCCTTGAACAAGCACTTTTCCCACATCTCCCGTGGCGCCCGTCAGGAGCACTCTTTTGTCATGGAAATCAAACCGAAGCGTCATCCTGTTTATCCCAAAACAAGCGCAGAACTTTCAGTCAGCCCCCTCTCCTGATATATATCGAATAAGATACAATATCGACTGGAAGATAGCATTCTTGATGGGGGAATTATCTTTGCACTGCTTCAAATACGACAAGAACACCGTGGGGAACATCCATGAATTTGTTTAATGAACTGAAAATTCGTGGCTTGGTCCAAGATCACACGGACCAGACGGAAATGGTGAGCGCATTACGAAAAGGCGCGGTGAGCCTTTATTGCGGCTTCGACCCCACGGCAGACAGCTTACATATCGGAAATTTGGTTCCCATTACGGGACTCATGCGATTTCAAAGCGCAGGACACCGACCGATTGCGCTCATCGGCGGCGGAACCGGGATGATTGGAGACCCTTCGGGAAAATCAGAAGAAAGAAATCTCCTAAGCGCAGAAATTTTGGAACACAACCTCAAAGGAATCAGGGCTCAATTCGAAAGGTTCCTAGATTTCGATGCGGGCTCGAATTCCGCGCTCATGATGAACAACGCGGACTGGCTGAACGAGGTCCGCCTTATCGATTTTTTCCGGGACGTGGGAAAACACTTTTCCATCGGCTACATGATGGCGAAAGAATCGGTGAAGTCGCGCATCGCCGATGCAGGAATTTCATACACCGAGTTCAGCTACATGGCGCTCCAGGCATATGATTTTCTCCACCTGTTTGAGAAAGAGAATTGCGCCATGCAGATCGGCGGTTCCGATCAGTGGGGCAACATCACAGCCGGGATTGAGCTTATTCGGCGTATTCATGGAAAACCCGCTTTGGGCATGACTTTTCCCCTCATCACTACTTCTGACGGCAGGAAATTCGGCAAAACGGAGGAAGGAAACATCTGGCTGGACCCGAAGCGAACCAGTCCATACCGATTCTCGCAATACTGGATTCAGACAGACGACAGGGACGTCGGAAGGTTTCTAAGATACTTCACCTTTCTGCCACTTGAAGAGATTGATGAAATCGAGAAAGAACACCTCGAATCTCCGGAGAAACGAGCCGGACAACGCCGCCTCTCGCAGGAATTGACGACGTTCGTACACGGCGCCGCCGCGGCGCGCAGCGCGGAACGCGCCGCCAGGATTCTTTTTGGCGCTCAACTCGATGATATAGAGGAAAATGATTTGCTCTCACTAGCGGAGGAAATACCGAGAACTCGGAAATCGGGAGCGCCGCCGTATCCGCTGATCGATCTTCTGGTGGAAACCGGACTTTGCAAGTCGAAATCCCTCGCGCGAAAAGACCTAAAGGGCGGAGGCATCTATGCAAACAATTATCCCGTCAGCGCCGAGACGAGCACGCTTTCGGCCAATGATACTTTGTTCGGCCAATACATCCTGCTCCGTAAGGGGAAAAAGAACTATCATCTGCTAGAATTTGAAAGATAAACAATTACGGAAATCATCGATTGCTTCGTTTCGTCATATATAATGAGTAATTCTTCTTGCAAACTCCGAGACATCTACAGATGGCGATAATGGTCTTGCACATCAGACGACGTTTCGGCTCTGCCGAAGCTAATCTTCAAACATGAATGAACGAAGAAGTGTCATCCAGGTCGAGTATCATGACCTGCCTCCCGAGTTTCACCAGTGGAAATGGCGTATTCTCATCGCTTTTTGCGTTTTCTATGCCTTCAACTATCTGGGCAGATTCAACTTCAGTCTGGTGCAATACGCGGTCATCCAGGATTTGGGCATCACGCGAGTCGATACCGGATGGATCAATTCATGGATGTTCTGGGGGTTCGCTTTCGGCGACTTGGTCTTCGGCAGGATTGCGGAAAAAGTAGGCTATAAAAACACTATTCTATTCGCCGCCATCACTACTTCCCTATTCAATTTCATCGCGAGTTTTGGAAACTCCATCACCACGCTCGCCATACCCTGGGCGGTGGTCGGTTTTGTGAACGCGGCTACATGGGGGCCAGGACTCGGGCTGGTGGCGCAATGGTGGCCAAGACGCGAGCGGGGACAGGCGATCGGACTCGTGGGAACGGCCGCAGGCATCGCGCTCCTCATCGTTTGGGCGGTTGTACCCTGGACGGCGGCGCAATATGGCTGGCGAGCCGCGATTCGCTACCCTCCATTGATCATTGCCGTTTTGGGAATTATTTTTTATTTTGTCGCCAAAGACAAACCCTCTGAACTGAACCTCCCTGAGTATATAGAGTCAGATGACGTATCCCGCGAAGCAGAAACGGCAGGCAGCGAGAGTGAACATGGACTAAAGGCGTATTTTCACTTAATGACCAACCTGCGCTTCTTTTTGGCGTGCCACGTAAAAGGACTGGACAACGTGGTTCGTTATGGTGTCGTCTCGTGGGCGCCTTTGTATTACGCTCAAGTCGGTGGTTTCAATCTGAAAGAAATGGGTTTGCTTACCTTCGCCTACCCTTTGGGGTATTTGTTCGGACCCATCTTCGGTGGAATCATTTCTGATCGATTCTTCAAGAGTAACCGTTCCATCGTCATCATGCTTGCCGCCGTTCTAAGCGCCGCCGCGATGATGGGAATCGCCTATGCGCCCGCCAATAACATTCCCCTCGCCGTTATTTTGCTCATTGTTGGTGGGTTTTGCGTCAACATGTCCACTGTGCAAGCGCTGGGGGTAGACTTGGCCGGCAGACGGCTGGCGGGAACAGCGGCGGGCGTGTTGGATGCCCATGGGTATATTTATGGCGCATTGCAAGCCATATTCTTTGGATGGCTATCTCTAGCTATTTCTAATGGGTGGTTCTGGGTGTTCACGGCCATGGCGGCCAGTAGACTCATTGCGGTACTACTCGTCTGGAGGGTGCGGGCATAAAACAAGCAATTTTCCTCACAAAAGTTGAGAGGTCTGCTTTTTCAAGCTTAATCATCATTTCTCAATAGCCCGTCTTATGCCTTTCAATATTTCCAACCGAATCCAGTTTTCATCATTGGTAAATTTTTGCTCAAGAAATGAAAGCAGGTGCTGAACCCAAATTGCCCGGTGCTCTTGTGACATCACCAAATACAAAGATGCTCCGAAGCGCCAATTCTTGTCCGTTCCTCGGACGATGATGTCAAGTCGAACATCATCCTGTTTCGCCAAATACAACGCTGCCAAAAGGTCTTGCCCATTCTCCAGACGGAACGGAAAAGATTGTTCCGTTCCATCTCCGAATCGAAGATTCAAACCCAGCTTGGTCGAATCGGCCCATTCCGGGGAATCAAAAACGACCGAAAGCAATTCAGGGGAGGCGGAAGCATCAACGCCAACCACGATATAGGTTTCACCACCTACGGTGAATCGCGCTGATGAGAGAATACCGCCTTCTTGATGTTTTTCGCTTAAGAATTCTATTAACCAATCGGGCAATCTCTCCCGTCCGGGATAAGCTGTGGGCGTTTGTCCTTCATTTAACAATTGGAGTTTGTTTGCCCAAGCGAGCAAAGAAACCAGCAATGGCGGCATGGGACGCAGGATTTCCGACTCCCAGGGCGTAATACCGGCCATGACACCATCAAGACTCCCTATCAACCCAGCCTGCAAATTCTGCCATGTAGTTTTTTGTTCAATGTCCCCTCCAGATTCAATCGAAATTCTCAGCCCCTCTATCACCACCAACCGACTGACCAATTCGGACAGATGATGATTTTCCTCCATCACTCCATACATTTTCCGGGCTTCGGCGACATTTTCAGCTAAAACATTATCATCAAGCCATGAATCCAAATTCACCTGCAGAGGAAGCAAACCGGTATTCAGGTCGCTGGAGCGTCTCCAAAGGCCGCGAGCGCCTTCTAAAGCAGCTCTCGCGGCTTGCTCCGTATGAATCTCCCAAACATCGGAAAGTTCTTTTCGTAAGACACCTTCACCCACGCCTTCATCGAACATGTATGCCATGCGCCTAAGCAATAAACTGAAAAACGCCGATTGCGCCTTAGTCATAGAGGACAATTTCCCACGTCTCGACGTAAGGGACGTCAACATCAGGTACAAGGTGCCGGCCTCCGGCTTCACACCCTGAGCGCCAAAAAGCGCCCTCAGCTTCTCAAAGCGCTGAAGCACGAATTCCAACCCCTCACCGGCCAACAGCTTCAAGTGGATAAATGAGATCGGAAGAACCTGCTCAGGCAAAATAGGTTCCGCTTGAGGGGGAAAAAGCGTTTGGGTGAAATTTTGTCTGATTTGCTCGCCTACGTCCCCAAAATTATCCAGTAGGTAACGCTCACAACGCGACTCCCACCAATCGTAAAACAACCCTTGCCACGCAGTTGAAGACACCCTCATTCGCTCTCGGACATGGATGATTGATCGTGCTCACCTATTGAGGTCGCAGTCGCATGTGCCTTCTTCTGGAGCAAACGCCCGAGAGAAAACAAAATGACCGCGGACCCCAATATAACGAGTTGAATGGCATAGGCCGAAGGATTCGAAATGCCTATGAGCAAGGCGATGCCGCAATCCACCATGGCGAGAATCTGAAGAGCGCGCCCCAAGCCATTCATCAACCAAGTTGTCCCACGGCCGCTCTGATTCGTTCGATCCCTTCTTTTACGTTTTCCAGGGAAGTCGCGTAGGAGAAACGCACGTAATTGTCATTGCCGAATCCGGCGCCGGGCACGCCGGCGCAGTGTGCGTGTTCGAGGAGGTACAACCCCACATCCATTGAATTTTTTAATACGCCATCCGGCCCCTGACGCCCGAAAATTTCACTCACCCGGGGAAAGGCGTAGAACGCGCCCTTGGGGTTCACGACGCTCAGCCCCTCAATAGAGTTCAGTCCCTCGACAATCGCCTTTCTTCTCGCGTCGTATTGCGCCACCCATCCGTCCAGAAATTCATGCGACCCCCTGAGTGCCGCTACACCCCCGTATTGGGCAAAGGAAGTGGCGTTGCTCGTGCTCTGGCCCTGCAGCGTGTCCATGGCCTCTATGATTTCAGGCCTCGCGAGGGTATACCCCAACCGCCAGCCCGTCATCGCGTAGGTTTTCGAGAACCCGTCCAGAACGAGGGTGCGCGCCTTCATTTCGTCGGAAAAACCGGCCATCGACACGTGTTCCTCGCCGTCATAGGTGATTTTCCCGTAAATTTCATCGGACATGACCATTGCGCCGGTGGATAAAACCACCTCGGCAATCGCTTCCAACTCCTCGCGGCTGTAGACGCAGCCCGAAGGGTTGCACGGGCTGTTGATCACCACGATTTTCGTACGCGCGGAGACGACCTCGCGCAGCTGCTCGGCCGTCATTTTATGGCCGTTTTCCTCGCTCGTCTGAACCAGAACCGGTTTCGCCCCGGTCAGGGTGGCGACGGGCTCATAGGCCACCCAGATGGGTGCGGGAATGACGACCTCATCGCCCTCCTCGACGAGGACGTGCAAGGCGTTGAAGACCGATTGCTTCCCGCCCACGGTGACGATCACTTCCGTTTTCGGGTCATAACGCAGCCCCTTGTGCTCCTCGGCCCAATCGCTAATCGCCTCCCTCAAAGCAGGTATGCCTCGAACCGCCGTGTATTTCGTGGCGCCGTCTCGCAGGCCCTGAATGGCTCCTTCCTTGATGTGTTCGGGGGTATCGAAATCGGGCTCTCCCGCAGCGAACGAGATGACGTCGACGCCCTGCGCCTTCATTTCCGCCGCTTTTGTATTCATCGCCAGCGTGGGAATGGGAGGCAACTTGCTCATTCGGGATGCAAAACGCATGAGAAACTCCAGGGTTAGAAAATGGGATCAGCTGCGGAACCGCTCGCCGAGCGCCTCCCGCACGGAGGCGGAAACGTGCTCGCTCACGTCTCCGCCGAGTGAGGCGACTTCCTTCACGAGGCTGGAACTGAGGAAACTGTACTGTTCGCTGGGCATGAGGAAAATCGTTTCGATCTCCTCGTTCAGCCTTCTGTTCATGAGCGTCATCTGCATTTCATAATCAAAATCGCTCACGGCGCGAAGGCCGCGAATGATGGCCTGGGCATTCACGTTCATGGCGAATTCCACGAGCAGTTCACGCTCGAAGCTCGTGACCTCGAGCTGGTTCGACCCCCTGAATTCTTCCAGAAAGAAACTCTTGCGCTCCTCGAAACTGAACAAGGGCGCTTTCGAGGGGTGAGCGGAAATGGCCACGGTAACTTTCGAGAAAAGCTTCTGGCTCCTGCGAACGACGTCGAAATGCCCTTTCGTCGGCGGGTCGAAAGTACCCGGATATACCGCATGACTTTCCATGAAAACAAACCTCGTCTGGAGCGAAAGGGGGGTTATCCCCGTGCGAAATCCGCGTTAAAACTAGTCCTTTGGATATCTCGTGTCAACTTGAGGGACGTGTATACGCTGCCGGGTGGACCAAGCGGGGCCTGCTCTCCATTTCGTCCTGATTCATTGTCTGGTTTATGGGCTGTTGAAAATGCCTGTTCTGGGAGCGACGGCAAGGAGGTTCATGCGGCGTGGGCGGGCGCGATGGTTTTGTAGCCGGACAACCCCTCCTCGTGGTTGTCCTGCCCTCCGTGGTTGTCCTTCGTCAGGACAGGCACGGAGGCCTGTCCCTGCGGTCGCCATTCGAGGGGATGTGTAGGGGTCGCCGGTCGAGACTGACCCACCGCGCGGCATCGGTATTCGCAGGACGCTTGACGCCTTCATCCCGGCAAGCGCCTCAAACCCTCATCCTCAGTAGGCGCGTAAGCGCCGTATCGAAAGCCCGTCCCGAGCCTGTCGAAGGGGGTGCCCTCTCGTCTCGACGCGAGGCGTTCGACTCCCCTCGCCCTTCGATACGCCGCCTCCGGCGGCTACTCAGGGTGAGGGAAGAGGCGTTGGCGGTTTGTGGGAGTCGCATGCGGGATTTTTTCAACAACCGCATCCCGGGGCGGATCGGGAATTCTTCCATCAAGCGGGGGGGGGGTGGCGCCCCGTGTCCATCAGAAATACCCTATGTTTTCAGGACCTCTCGAACCATGTGGCTGATTTCAGGAAGAATAATTTTTTCCATTCCCGTACGACAGGCGTTCCCAGAACCCGGAAGCGTCATGATAATGGTGTCCCGGCAAGTTCCAGCCGTTGCGCGAGTGAGCATGGCGGCCGTACCGATGTCCTCGAAGCTCACGTGGCGGAACAACTCGCCGAAGCCGGGCATTTCCTTCTCCAGGATGGAAACGGCGACGTCGTACGTCGTATCCCGCTTGGTGATGCCCGTCCCCCCGTTCGATATCACCACCTGGATGTCGGGATTCGAGCATGCCTCGAGCAGGGACTCACGAATCTGGTCCGGCTCATCCTTCACGATGCGGTAATACGACACTTTGTGGCCCGAATCGCGCAGCATGTTCATGATCAATTTCCCGCTCGTGTCGGTTTCTTCCGTCCGCGTATCGCTCACCGTGAGCACGCCGCACGTGACGGCGTCCGGTCCCTCGGCGCGGTGCTCTTCAAAAGTTTTCAGATCGGCCGCCTGCTCGACTTCCCGGCGGGATGGACCCTCGCCCTGACTCATTCTCATCTCCTGCTTTTCAGCGATATTCGTTTTTCTGCGTTCACGCCCGAGAATAAAAGAACCGGAGAATGAATTCTCCGGCTCTTCTGGAGGCTTGCGATAATTCCGTACCGAGCGACCGCCGGGAGTTCACCTCGCTTCCACGGCGGGTTCACTACGCGCGCCCTCGGAATTTATTTCATCATTTTCTTCTTCTTGAAGCCCTTGGCCATCATGCACGAATCGAAATTGCTCTGCGCATAAGACGTCACGGAACTGGACGCTTCGGGACCGCCTTTGGCTTTCGCATCGAATATGAACTCTTCCTTCATCGCGCAATTCTTGAGGTCCTTCACCGCTTGGTCCATCTTTACGCCCACGCCGCGCTTGAACCAGACATTGTGCTCGGGCGGCGTACATCCCGAAACAACAAAGACCACCCCGACCGCCAGAACGATACCAGCCATTTTTCGCATGAGTCGTATTCTCCTCCTAATATCAATGCCCCGCCCGCCTTCCGAACCCCGCGAGGTCAAAACACGCTGCAATCAAGACAAATCGAAATTTACCATTCTATTTCCCCATCGTCCAATGCAAAATACGGCAGCACCCCGTTCTGTCGAAATCGGGTCCTTCGGGCGACGGTCCGGATCCGCGAAATACGGCCGTTCCATTAAAAATTTCAATAGATTAATTTATCGAAAAACATCGTGAATTTATCTAATTTTATCGATATTTATCGAATTATTCACCAATTTCGCTTGAGCAGGATTCACCGATTCGCAGGCGATTTCTGACGCACGTCCAAGTCCGCCGGCATGGTGCGCTCTGCAACATCTTCCGAATGGCGGGGGGACTCCAACAATTCCAACCACCACAACGCGAGGGGGCCGGGGCGGTGTGAAAAAGATATGGCTGCTTTGAGATGTCCGCCTGGTTCTGACAGCATGCCGATCTGTTCGGTCCACTGCTTGCAATCATCCTCGGTCTTATTGCCGGGGACATGCAGCACCATTGATCTGACCCGCTTGATACATCTAAAGTCGGCGCGCGCGCTGATGGTGGTTGTCGCATGTGCGCACGTCATCTGAGACGGAGTTGTCGCTCGTCATCGCTTTAATGGAGCGCCTGATCTGGAGAGAGTGTACAAACGATCGCACGATTGGTTTCGTGAAATGCCGGCCGATGCTCTGGAGGCTGCAAATGATTGACGGATTTGGGCGGACGCACGGCGTTATAGAGTCGCCGATTCTCATATGATGGCATCCATGTTTCGGATCAAGTTTACTGTTCGATATAATACCCCTCGAGTTGGACCTGGGTTGAAGTCTTTGGGTTGACCGCGGCAAATCGGAAGATGGAAGAGGCGATGACGGAACGGGACGTTCAGAATTGGCTGGATGAGTATGGCCGCGCCTGGGTCAATGGCGACCCGGACCAGGTGGTGAGACTGTTTTCCGACACCGCCACTTATCGAGAAACGCCGTTCGACGACCCGATGAGGGGACGACACGAAATACGAGAATATTGGCAGAATAACGCAGCAGACGCACAGGAAAACGTTGAGTTTACGTCGCAGATCTGGGCGGTCAGGAATGATATCGCGATCGCCGGCTGGCAAGCCCGTTTTACCGAAAAAGCCACCGGAGCGCGGGTCGAACTCGACGGAATGTTCAGGCTTGTATTTTCAAGTGAACAAGGCGCTTTTCAGTGCACAATCCTCGAAGAGTGGTGGCATAGCAAAGAATCTTGAGGCCTGACCCGCCCCCGTTGACCGGTTCGGTTTCAATGTTAGTAGTGACAGGTCGAGGCCCGTACCTACCCATACAAGAATACTTTCTATTCAGTTAAGAGGAGGTGAGCCCGCCGGAACCTGACAGAGGCCGTTCACGACGGACACCTGCGAATTGACGAACAATCAAGCCCACCGGAAACCCGTGAGAACCCGCTTCGCCAGGCAACCCCCAATCTCACCCGGATGTGCTATAAACAATGAAAACGCGACAATCGCGGCCTCAAAAGGAGAAGAAAGACGTGGCGAACTCGGATCTGGCAGGAAGCTGGGCGCTCATCCTGGGGGCCAGCAGCGGTTTCGGTGAAGCGAATGCACTGAAGCTATCGAGTCTGGGCGTGAACATTCTGGGCGTTCACCTCGACAGGAAAGCCACGCTGCCCAACGTGGAGCGCATTCGTGAGCAAATCAAGAACAACGGCGCGCAGTCTCTTTATTTCAACGTGAACGCGGCGGGCCATGAAGAGCGCGAAAGCGTTCTGGATCAAATTCAGGGGCATCTGGGCGGAAACGCGGAGGGCGCGGTGCGCATCCTTCTTCACAGCCTGGCCTTCGGCACGCTCAAGCCCTATATCGCCGATGAGGAGAAAGACGCCATCACGCCCAGGCAACTCGAAATGACGATGGACGTCATGGCGAACAGCCTGGTGTACTGGAGCCAGGCGCTCGTGCGGCGCGGTCTCATGGGCTTCGGGGGCCGCATCTACGCCATGACGAGCGCGGGCGGACATCGCATCTGGAAAACATACGGGGCCGTATCGGCGGCCAAGGCCGCGCTCGAGAGCCACATCCGCCAGCTCGCGGTCGAACTCGCGCCCCGTGGCATCACAGCGAACAGCATCCAGGCCGGCGTCACGGACACGCCCGCCCTTCGCAAGATCCCCGGAAACGCCGAGATGATCGAGGGCACGAAAAAGATCAACCCGCACGGGGAGCTGACGACGCCGCAGAAAGTAGCCGACGCCATCGCGACGCTGGCCGCCTCCGGCACGCAGTGGATGACGGGCGATTTGATCCGGGTCGACGGAGGCGAAGACATCGCGGGGTGAGACACGTTCCTACCCGGAGGGTTGTTGAAAAACCTCTTCTCGCTCGGAATTGACCACCGCCGTCATTCCGGCGAAAGCCGGAATCCATTTTGACTTTTCACCGGGTGGAGCGGCCACGACTTCGTGGCTGCGCAACGCCTGAATGCGGTATCCGTGCGGAGGGAATGACGGTGCTTGGTCGATTCCATCGGCGGATGAAAATGGATTCCGGCTTTCGCCGGAATGACGGTGAACACTCTCGATTAGAGGACTTTTTCAACAACCCCTTGAGGGTCGGACGCCCCTCTTTTTCCATGAGATTCACATGAGCGAACTGGAAGTCGCCGCCGCCGTTTGCGTTCTCTTTTTCGGGGGATTCGTGAAGGGTTCCATCGGCTTCGGCACGCCGCTGGTGGCCGCGCCGCTTTTAGCACTTTTTCTCGTCCCCCAGAACGTCGTCACCATGCTGGCGCTCCCCCTCCTCGTCACCAACATCACCGACACCTACCGCCTGCGTTCGGAATGGCGCTCGCTCGGGGAAATATGGCTCTATCTCCTGTGCGCCCTGGCGTTCATGCCGGTCGGGGTGTGGTTCCTGGGATTCGGTGATCCCGATTTCATCCGTTTGATGATGGGGGTCATGGCCTATACCTACCTGCTCGTGGAGAGCCGCCTCGCTTCGTTCAAGGAACTCGGCGCGGGTTTTCAGAGAATCGTGGGCATCATCATGGGCGCGGTTCTTGGCTTCGTCTACGGGACGACGACCATCAGCGGAGCCATCAACATGATCTATTTCAGCATGCTCAGGCTGGCGAAAAACCCCTTCATCTTCCTGATGAACGCCTTCAACACGTCGGGTATGTTCGTCATCATCGCGAGCCTCATCCTGCAGGGCTTTTATACGAAACCGCGTTTGACCAACGGGCTGCTGGCCATCATCCCCGTCTGTGTCGGGTACCTGGTGGGCATCCGCGTTCGCGAACGCATCGACCAGGCGCTTTTCTTCAAGCTCATCCGGATCGCCTTGTTCCTGATCGCCACGAGCCTCGTGGTCAGGTTCATCATGGGGAAGGTGTGAGAGGCTGTTGAATAAGCCACTCGAGGAGGGTTGTTGAAAAAGCCCTCCTCGCTGGCATTGACCACCGCCGTCATTCCGGCGAAAGCCGGAATCCAGAGCAGACGGGGATACCGAATCGCAGGACAACCAAGGAAAACGATAAAGCAAGAAGTCAAATACAAAAGCAAAGCCACTGGATTCCGGCATGCGCCGGAATGACGATCAAAACCGCATCGCTTCTTGTAGTGGGCCGTTCTTGTGAATGGCCCAAAGTCGCGACCTGTCCCTACGGACCCTCCTCCCCGGTTGGTTCTGTTCGCCAAATCACGAAATCAGGACTTTTTCAACAACCCCGCGAGGTCGGGCTTTTGAGGGGAAAGCCCGGCGGCAAGGAAGAATTCATGCCCTGAAGAGCAGTATCAGGTTTTCCAGAAAGAAAACCCCGCCCGGGCGAACCCGGGCGGGGTTTCATACTGTCAGGAGGGAAGCCGAGCTGCTCGGCTAACCGCCGTTCTGCTTCGCCATGATGGCGCGCGTGATGTCGCCCTCGGGCGTCACCCCTTCCGGCGCGCCGTTCATGCCGGGGAATTTCTGGTGGTTCTTCACCGGGTCGATGCCCGCCAGGTTCGCCAGCGTCGTGCCCAGGAAGCCCGCCTTGTCTTCTTTCGTGATGGCGGGGTAGCCCCACTTCTCCTGCAGTTCCTCGTCGATGTGGAGCTTCAGGACGGCCTCGACAGATTGATACGGATCCGAAGCCGGCCAGTCGCTGCCCCAGACGAAACGGCCGGGGCCGACGATCTGCAGCGTCGTGCCGACCATGTGGGCGAACCGGTGCGGCGCGCGCATGAGCCAGGGCAGCAGAATCGAGTAGCTCACGTACACGTTCGGGTGTTTCCACATCAGCATGACGAGGTCTTCCCAGTAGGGATAGCCTCCGTGGTAGGCCACGATTTTGAGGTCCGGGAAGTCGGACGCCACCTCATCCAGCAGAATCGGCAGGGTGTAGCGCGTGGGGCCCAGCCGGATGGTGATGCCGGTGTGGAAGAAAGCCACGATGCCCTTGTCTTGGCACATCTCATACGCGGGCCAGAGCCTGCGGTCGTTGATGGGGCAGTCTTCGGGCTGATAGAACTTGGTGAACTTGAAGTTGTAGTTGTCGTGGAGGTATTCCATCTCCCAGAGGAAATCCTTGGTCTTGCGCTTGGAGAACGGCCCCACGTTCGAGACGCCGATTACGCGGTCGGGGTATTTCTCGATGGCGTCGATGACGTGCTGGTTCGTGGAGAACGGCGCGCTGTCGCCCGCCGTGTCGATGAACGACTCGCGCATGAGAGCAATCTGGTCCACGCCCGCGCGGTTCATGTCGCCGATGATCTTGTCGATGTGCCAGTCCATGCCCGGGTGGATGGCCGCCGGCCTGTTGTTCCTGTGGTCAATCCACTGCCACTGGTTGCACATCTTGTGCGCGTACTCGAAGGTGCTGGTGCCCTCGAAATACTTGATGAAGCGCCGGTAGTCCTCGGGCATCACGTGCGTTTCGCAGTCGATGATGTAGTAGTCGTTCGCGTCCTCGCCCGTCTCGGGATTGGACGGCAAGGGCATCTTGGTGTCCCAGGTGGGGGGCACGTATTCGGCCTGCGCGGTTCCGTCTGTGCTCATTCTCTGTTACCTCCAGAAGGGTCAAAATGCAGATGGAAGCGACGTCGTCGCGTTCCGCTCTATGATGACGAACATCATTTGCTCAGAAACAAAAGAAGCCCTATGTTAGGATGCACGAGATATCATGTAAAGCAGTCCCCGTGCGAAAACTCGGAAGAGGCAGCGATGTCCGGCGCAACGCGAAAATCCTATACGATCTGCTCCCCCCACTGCGGGAACAACCCCTGCAGCTTCGAGGTCGAATCGAGCGGCGGGGAGATCACCTCGTTCCGGGCGAATCCCAGGATGCGCATCAAGCCCTGCATCAAGGGGTTCCAGTTGCCGGACCGGTACAACCACCCCGACAGGCTCCTCCACCCGATGAAGCGCGTGGGCGAGAAGGGTTCGGGGCCGGGCGGTGCGAACCGCTTCGAGCGCGTGAGCTGGGATGAGGCGCTTGAACTGACAGCCTGTGGGCTCGAGGCCGCCAAGGCGAAGGGCGGGAATGAATCCGTCATGATGTACCATTATTCCGCCCAGCACACCCTTCCCGGCGGGCGCGACGCCGAGCCCGCCACCATCATGCGGCTCTTGAACATGTGGGGCGGCGCCGTGCAGCCCTACAAACGCGGCAGCCTCTGCTGGAAGGCCTTCCTTGGCGCGAGCGAAGACGTATTCGGCCACTGGCAGGTGAGCAACAAGCCGACCGACGACTGCGAGTGGATCGTCCTGTGGGGAAACAACCCGGTGGAGACGGGATACCGGGGCCTGCTCCAGTCCTTACAGGCAGCCAAGAAAAACGGAGCGCGCTTCATTGTGGTGGACCCGGTCCGCACGCGGAGCGTGGAGCGCTTCGGCGAAGTGCACGTGCCGATTCGCCCCTCGACGGACACAGCACTCGCGCTGGCCGTGCTGCGTCTCATGCTCGCAGAGGGCGCGCTAGATGAGGCCTTCCTCCGTGAGAGGACCAACGCCGCGTTCCTGGTGGACGTGGAGACCGCCCGCTTCGTGCGGGATACGAGCGGCGCGCCGCTCGTATGGGATGAAGAAACCGCATCGGCCAGGCCGTTCGGCGCCTGCGCGAAGCCGGCCTTGCGCGGGACGTTCCAGGTGAATGGAACCGGCTGCAGGCCCGCGCTCGATTACCTGCGCGACGCCGCCGAGCCCTGGACGCCCGGGCGTGCGGCGCGCGAATGCGGCGTCTCGCCGGAACACGTGCGCGCCATCGCCCAGGCGATGCGAAAAGGAAAAGTCATCGTCTTTTACGGGTCCTACCAGCGAACCGTGCACGGGGAGCAGGCCGTCCGGGCGCTGCACATCCTGAACCTGGTGGCGGGCGCCTCGGGCGGCGTATTGCGCCACGGGGCGCGAGAGGCGGGCTTTCCCTTCGAGAAGGCGGACGGAACCGGCCTCGTGGATGTGATGACCGAGCGCTGGGCCGTCCCCAATCCGGTGAAGCGCACCATCCCCACCGGACGGATCGGAGAAGCCATCCTGAACCCCGACTCCTACGGCGGTCCCGTGCACGCCGCGCTCGTGATGTGGGGCAACCCGGTCGGTCAGGCCGGTAACGCGCACAAGACCGAGCGCGCCCTGCGCGCACTCGATTTCTGCGCGGTGGCGGACGTCTTCATGACGCCGACGGCGAAATGCGCGGACGTGGTGCTGCCCGCATCCACCTGGCTCGAACGCTGCGCGATCACCGACGGCATGGAGGCGGGCGACACCTTTTTTCACCTCGTCCATGAGATGACGCCCAAACAAATCCTCATCTATACGCCGGGTGCCATGCCGCCGCGCGGGGAGTCGCTGGATGACTTCGAGATCGTCTGCCGCCTGGCCGAAAAAATGGGCTACGGCGCGCATTTCCCCTGGAAATCATCGAGGGAATGGATAGAAGAACTCCTGGAAGCCGCGCGGGCGGACGCACGCTTCCCTTGGTTCCAAGACGTCACGCTCGAAAGGCTCGAAGCCGAGGGTCAGATCATTCTCGACATCCCGGAGGCCGCTCCGCGCTGGGACCTCACGACTCCGCACGGGCGCGCGCAGGTCTATTTCGAAGAGATCCCGCAGCAAGTGCCCAGGCATTTCCCTCCGGAAGAAGTCCGGAACGGCTCGGATTATCCGCTTCAACTCCTCACGCCGAAAACCTACTTCCGCGCGAGTTCGACTTTCAACAATGCGAAGAAGCTGCTGCGCCACGGCTGGAACGTCGCCACCCTGCATCCAGCCGACGCCGCCGCCCGGGGCATCGAGAACGGCGACAGCGTGCGTCTTAAAAACGATTATGGAGAGTCGGTGTTCGAGGCCAGGGTGAGCGAGGGCATCAGGCCCGGAGTCGTGCACGTGCCTGCGGGCGGGTTGCCCGAGGACGGCGCGGCCAACCAGCTCACCGGAGACGCCTTGTCGGAATACGAGAACGCGACGTTCAACAGCTACTTCGTGGAGGTGGAGAAAGGCTGAGTTGATGGGGGCGCCTCGACACACCGATAACCCGTACCCGGACAGGCTCCTACGCCTGACCGGGGTCGCGACCTGTCCCTACAAAAACGGCTTCTTCACTCTCTCTTTCCATTCCACTCCCGTAGTCGGACAATTCCGGGAATTGTCCGCCCCCCGTGGTTGTCCGTTGTCGGGCCAAGGTATTGGACAGGCACAGGGGCCTGTCCCTACCAGAGATAAAAAACGGGATTCAAGTCTTCCTACTTCCACTCCCAGGCCTTGTGCTTGAGGAGCACGACCTCGGTGGGGCGCGGAAGCGTCCTGCGGCTGAAGACGTAAGCGTCGCTCTCCAGTCTCTTGACGCGCCTGAAAGCGCCGAGAAAGACGTTCAACTCCTCGAGCGATCGAACGTCCATCGGAATCGCCACGTTGGGGCCGAGTCTGTGGACGAAATCCGCCATCACTCTGGGGTTCATGGCGCCCGGGTCGGATATAATCGCCAAGGCCACGTGAATCTTCCCCAGCCTTCGCAACTGCTCGGGGTTCATGGGCGAACCCAGATCCCCCAGATGGGCGATGCAAAGCCCGCCCGTCTCGAACAGAAAAGAAGAGGCCTTCGATTCCCCCGCATCGAAATCGTCACCCCCCGTGCCCTGCACGATGGGCACGTTGCGGATGCGCACGTCGCCTATCCGGTAATCCACCTCGTTCCATTTCTCTCCGTAGCCGAGCACGCCGCGCAAGACAACGGGGTTTCCACCCAGCACCTCGACGGAGCTGTGGTTCATCGCCACCTCGCTCGTGGTGGCCACGTGGGGACTGGTCTTGGGGATGGGGTAGCCCCGGTGCGGAGAAAACGGATCGGTCACGATTCGGATTCCCCCCGGGGAGATGATGCGGAAAAACGCATGGCCGAACCACTGGATGCTGATTCGGCGAGGGGCTTTCGTAGTTTGGACGTAGGATACGGGCACCGCTCGCCTGAAAGGCATGTGGCGCACCAGGCCGGGTGAGCACTTGGCGGAAACGACGGCTGGGACGGCCAAATGGCAAAGGAGCAAAGCGAGGCATAGCGCTTTTTTCATCCCTACTCCCCCTTCCCGGCTAAAGCTAGACGAACGGCGAAATTCTATCCTCAAATGGGGGGCGTGAGAAGCGCTGCGCCTTCGCCGGGGCAAGGGCTCGAAAAAGCATACCCGGCGGACAGGGGGTTCGAAGGGGACACCGCCGTAGGGACAGGTCGCGACCTGTGGGACAGCCCCGAGAAGGGGCTGTCACTACAAACAAGAGGCGGTGCAGTTTTGTTCGTCATTCCGGCTTTCGCCGGAATGACGGTGAACTCTCTCGATTGGAGTTGACAACCCCTTTGGGGGACTTTTTCAAAAAGCCGTCTTTATGACAGGATGATCCCGTCTCTAGAACAACCGATAGACCGGATTCGCTCATACGAAAGGAACCCTCATGCCCATCATCGATCTGAGTCTCGCCCACTACGACGAAATGGACCCCGTGGCGGCCGCCGTGGGCCAGATGATGAACGCCGAAACCTCCGTGCGGCGCAAGTTCTTCCCGCCCCGCAAAGAACCCGACGTCGTGTTCGTCGACAGCTGGCTTTCCATATTCGCCCATGCGGGCACGCACCTCGATTGCCCCCGCCACATCTACCGCTGGGGCAAGACGACGGACGAGGTGTCGCTCGACCGCTTCATGGGGCCCGCCTGTCTGCTCGATTTCTCATCCAAGGGGGCGGATGCGCCCATCTCCGCCGGGGATTTGGAAGCGCACGCAGGCCTCGTGCGTGAAAACGACATCGTGTTGCTGCGCACCGATTTCACGGACAAGTTCTGGGGTTCGGACGCTTATTTGAGGAACTCACCCTTTCTCACCGGCGACGGCGCGCGGTGGCTCGTGGACAAGGGCGTCAAGGCGGCCGGCTTCGACTTTCTGCAAGAAGAAGAGGTGAAGAAGATTCCCGAGAACGTGCCCGAGAACTACGTCGTCCACCGGACGTTATTGGGAAACGGGATCATCCAGATCGAGCACATGACGAACCTCTCCGCGATACCGCAGGAGCGCTTCGAGGTCATCGCGCTGCCGCTTAAGATGCCGGGGATCGAAGGCTCCCCCTGCCGGGCCGTGGCCGTCGTGGAGTAGGCGGTCGGGCTTGCGGGAGTTTCACGGGAAATGGATAGATTAAGTGGGCGATTTTTGCGCCGCCAGAAAACCCTCGAACATGCTTTCGAGGTGAGACATTCTTGCCTCCAGGGCGGAGATTCGCCTGTCAAACTTCCTCTCCAACCTGTAAAGGTAGGCCAGAATGGCGATTCCGAAAAAGGCGATTTCAATCATTTCGACAGTCATGTTTCCGCGCACTCCTCAAGGACTTGAAACATATATGGGGTCCTCTGGAACGCTCGTACAACAAAACTCTATTATATTGGGAATTTAATTTCAAACAGAAGACTAAACAAAATCCAACAACTCCCACACCCACGCTTCTCACCCGATGGAGAAACCCATGGAAGACGCTCTCGAATTCTTCTCCCGCGCGCCGACGACCGCCATCGCGGACGCCTCGATTTTCTTGGGACTCGACCTCATCATGAAAGACATTGCCCCGCTCACCCCCTTCACGGAGGAGCGCGTCGCAGCCCCTGCGGCCACCATGCGCTTCGAGCCCGTCCGGGGCGAGGTGAACCCCTCCCGCGTGAGCCTCTATGGGACGCACGAGGAGATGGAACCGGGCAGGTTCGTCGTGCTCGCGACCGAGGCGAGCGACATGGCCGTTCTGGGGGCCAACGGGGCGCGCGTCATCCACAGGCGCGGCGCTGCCGGCGTCGTCACGGACGGGCGCGCGCGCGACGTTTTGGAAATCAGGGAACTGGGGCTGCCCGTGTGGTGCCGCGGCGCGAGACCCCTGCCCTATTCCAGACGGCTGGTCGCGTCGGAGCGCGACGTACCCGTCACCTGCTGCGGGGTGCGGGTGGCGCCCGGAGACATCGTCGTCGCCGATGCGGACGGCGTGGCCGTGGTGCCGCAGGGTGAAACCGAAGCGGTGCGCGAGCGAACCCGAACCGTCATGGAAATCGAGGAGGAATTCACCCGAAGGTTCGATGCGGGCGAATCGGGCGCCGAGCTCGTGAAGATGATGCGAAGGAAATGGGAGTGAGGATTACCCGGGCCAAACCTTTGCATTATCCTTCCATCGCGCCCCTCGCCTTGCTATATTTTCAGGACGAGAGGGCGCATCACGGACGGGCCGCAGACGAGGGATCGGACGAATCCGCCGCATTCATTCACAAGGACCCGGACGAAAATGAGCGAACCCGACGCATTGGAAGAAGACCTGAAACTGGTGAAATACAGGAACAGCTACTGGATCGTGATTGAGCCAGAAGGGATTCCGCTGGTGGAATTCGCCGCACAGCACCACGATACGCTCGGAGAGCCGCTCTATCAGTGGATGAAGACCCGCCTGTCGCGGGAATCCATCCTCGAGTTCCAGGAATCCGGCAAATTCGACTGGGGAAAATTCAAGGACTTCATGGAATCCAAGGGATGGGACATCAGCCGGAACGAACCCGGCATCATCAACGCCTGATCCATAAACGCCGCCAAATGAAAGACGCCTCACCATACCCGTGAGACAGAAGTAAGTGTAAGGAGAAATTGTCATGTTCAGAATGTTGTTGATTCTCGCCTTGTTGTTGCCCGGCTCCGCCGCCCAGGCGAGCGAGAGCGCATCGCCTCACCACTCCAAATACGCCGGCCAGCAGAGCCGGGCGATCAAGAGCCTCTCGGCGGAAGACATCGCCGAGCTCAAGCGCGGAGGCGGCTGGGGGCTGGCCAAGGCGGCGGAGTTGAACGGCGTACCGGGCCCGATTCACCTTCTGGAGATGAAAGACGAGATCGGTCTCGACGAGACCCAGCGCTCGGCCATCAGCGCGATTTACCGGCGAATGAAGAGCCAGGCCATCATTCATGGCGAACGCCTGATCGATCTGGAGCGGCGACTCGAGAGCGGCTTCCGGGACCGAACCATCACCGATGCGCTGCTGCGCGCTTCCTTGAGCGCCATCGCAGAAACGAAAAAGGAATTGCGCTACGTCCATCTGGCGGCGCACATCGAAACACTCAAAATTCTCGCGGAGAAGCAGATCAGAACCTACAACGCGCTCCGGGGCTATTCCAACCCGGACCCTTGCGCCAACGTCCCGAAAGGCCACGACGCGGAAATGTGGCGCAGGCATAACGGCTGCGAGCGATGATGAACCAGAGCGAGCGGCTCATCACGCTCAAGAGCGGGCTGGACGAGCGTGAACTTCACATCCTGAACATCGAACTCGACCGCAGAAGGAAATCGACGGGCGTCACGTTCGCGCTCTGGTTTTTTCTGAGTTGGCTGGGGCTGCACAAGTTCTATCTGGGCAGAATCGCGACGGGCGTCGTGTACGTGGTCGCTCCGTGGATATTGATCCTCGTCTTCGTTGTCGGCTTCGTCATGGCGGAATCGAATCCAGAAGCAGGCGATGTGACCGCCGCTTTGAGCCTGCTCGCCCTGCTCGTTTACGGCGTATGGTGGGTCGTGGATTTGTTCACGATCCCGAGGCAGGTGAACGCTTACAACGAAAAACTGGAACTGGAGATCATCGCCTCTTTGAACGCGAGAAAACAGGCGCGGGGCTTATCGCCGAACCCCACGCGGCCGGAATAAAAGCTGAAGCCTCCACCCGCTATTTCCGCGCGTATTTCTTACCCAGATTCTCCTCCCAGGTGAGATAGCCCTCCATCGCGCTGCGCCCGATGTCATAGGGCTTGAGCTGCACGTCTTTGGGCTGCTCATCCAGCCCCTCGCGTCCTGTTTCGAGAGAAAACCCCGCCTCCCGCCAGGCCGTCTTGCCGCCTTCGAGATAGCCCGCTCTGCGGTAGCCGAGTCTTTGCAGGGCAAGCGCGCTCAGGGCGGATTTGCGCCCGTCCTCGCAGACGCACAGCACCCGTGCTCTCTGGTTCACCGCCCGCCCGGGCGCCTCCTCCTCGAGCCGGCCCCTGGATACCCAGACGGAGTCCGGCAGATGGCCCCTCTCGAAAGAGGAACTCAAATCCACGTCCAGAACCGCGCCGAATCTTTGCTTCCTGGCGCTCGCCTCCCCCGCCGAATAGGCGCGCGCCTGCGCCCGCGCTCCTTCGAGAAGAAGGACTTCCCCCGCCCCCGCCGGGCTTTCTCCCGAAGCCGCCTCGCTGGGCTTCTCGATGCCTCCTCCGGCTTCGAGCCAGGCCGTGAGGCCGCCCCTCAGCACGCTCACGTCGAGCCCCATCTGGCGAAGCCAGTAGGCCGCCATGACGCCACGCGCGTTCTTGTCGCAATAGGTCACGATTTTCCCCGCGCGCACCGCGATCACCTCGTCGGTGCGCTGCGCCGCCTGTCCGCCGGGGATGGAGATGGCCCCCGGTATGTGGCCTTCCGAGAACTCGGGCGCGAGACGCACGTCGAGCACGTAGAGCGTGCTGGCGTCTGCTTGAGACTTAAGCGCTCGAAGCTCCTCCACCGAGACGAAGGGAATCCCCTCCTCTTCAGCCACCTGCGCGCCGAGCACCTCCCCGTGGGCGCGGCTTTCCTCGGAGGGAGCGGGAATCTCGCTCGGTTTTCCTTCTTCGAGTTCCAAACCTTCGAGCATGATGCCCATGCCGCCGTTTTTGAGCGCGCGCGCGTGCGTGACGCCCAGCCGGTGAAGCGCCTGCGTGCCGATGATGCTGCGAGTGCGGCCCGCGCAGTTGATGATGAGAGGCGTTTCCTTGTCCTGATCCAGATCCCACGCGTGGAGGATGAGTTCGCCGCCCGGCAGGCTCCGCCCGGTGGGGACGCAGAAGCGCTCGAATTCCACCTCCGTCCTCGTGTCGAATATGCGCGGTGGCGTATCGCCTTCTATCAGCGCATACAGATCGCGCGCCGTGATCTCGGGCACCTCGTTTTCCACGTGAATCCGCTCGCCGAAGTCCTTGCTCGGCACGTTCGTGCCCGAAGCCGTGGGGAAGCCCCCGGCCTCCCATGCGCCCAGGCCGCCTTCGAGCACCGAAACGTCCGTGTAGCCGCACTCTTCGAGCAACGCTGCGACGCGCTCCGCCCTCGGGCCGCCCTCGTCCATGCACACCACGGGCGTCGCCTTCACGGGCACGAGGCGTGTCGCCAGAAACTCGATCTCGCCGCGCGGGGCGTTCGTCGTCATGAAAATCTGTTTTTCGTGAAACTCCATCGGGTCGCGCACGTCGAGCACGGCGTGGGCGATGGAGCTTTCCATCAATTCCTTCAGTATGACCGGGGATATTCTTTTCACCATGTCTGCGATTCCTCAGGTTGGGGATACACACCATGCGCCTAGCGGGAGGGAATCCCCGCCATGCGCCTGAATACCTCGATGATGGCCGACGTGTCCGCGTCGGCGAGCCCGCCATGCTCGGCGGCCTGGAGCACCTGCTGGTGCACGGAACTGAGCAGCATGGGGGAGCCGAGCTTCTGGCCCTGCTCCAGCATGAGCCGTACGTCCTTGTGGTGCTGCTTGATGCGCGAGAGGGGATTGTCGTAATCCGCGTGAATCATCCGGGGACCGCGCTGGTCCATCGCCTTGCTGTAGGCCGCGCTGTCCTTGAGCACTTCGAGCAGGCGCTCCATCTCGAGATCCGATTTCATGCCCAGCACGAGTCCTTCCGAGAGCGCCAGGCGCGTCAGGCCCAGCACGAGGTTGATGACGAGCTTCGTCCGCGCGCCCGCCCCGTTCGGCCCCATGTGGTGGATGGAGCGGGCGAAGGTGGCGAGAATCGGCCGCGCCGCCTCGAAATCACTCTCCTCGCCTCCCACTACGGAGACGATCTGCCCATCGAGCACGTTGTTGCGCGAACCGCTCAGGCTCGCATCGAGAAAGCCGATGTTCCTGACGCGGAGGTCTTCGCCAAGCTGCGCCGATTCATCGGGACTCGAAGTGGAAGTGTCGATGATGATGAGGCCCTCGCGCGCCACGCTCGCGATGCCCCCATCGCCCAGGCAGCTCTCTCGGACGACATGGCTGTAAAGCAGGGATATGATGACGAACTGCGCATCCTCCGCCGCTTCCGCAGCCGAACTTGTGGGAATACCCCCGTTCTCGGCGAGCGCATCGAGCCTGCTCCGGTCGATGTCGAACCCCCGAACGCGGTGGCCCGCTTCCATCAGCTTCCGGCTCATGGCCGTTCCCATGAGGCCCAGCCCTACGATTCCGATATTCGCGCTTTCCGCCATCTGGTATCTCCAAACAGACGAAACCCTCCCGGCGAAGGGAGTCGTTTCACAAAAATTAGAATTTTGGTCGTCCCTCGGGAGCGTACCCCGTCATCTCGACAAAGCCCACCCCCGTCAGCTTTTTTTCACCCGAAGCGCCTTCGGCGAAAACGCCTCCTTCCCAGTAGGTGATCCCCGTGCTGCCCGCAGACTCTATCTCCTGCGCACGGGCATACGGCTTCACCCGCAAACGAAGGCGGTGGGCGGGCACCTCGACCTCCCACCCCATGGGATAGACGGCGCCGCTTCGCTCGCTCTTCCAGGTATCCACGCCCTTGAAGCGGAAATCCCCGAGGCGCAGGTGCGTCGCGCGTCCGTCCGACTCCACCAGCGTGCCGCTGCTCGTGGGCTCCACGCTCCCGTCTTTTCGCCTCATGAGATATAACATCAAATCCCGACCGTCGGACAACTGAATACTCAGCCAGTCCCACCCCATCTGGTCCTTCGTCAATTGGTTCGAGCCGAACTCATGATCCATCCACGCCGTTCCGCGCACCTCGACCTTTCTCCCCCCGATTTCGAGAGCGCCCGAGGCGAGAAGCCGCGTATACGAGTAATAGTGAGAGGCGCGGCCGGGACCGGGCGCCTTCTGGCTCACCCCGTCCTCGCCGTGAATCACGAGGGGCTTCCCGGGCTTCAGATCGAGGCGCAGCTTCATCTCGGGCGCCGATGCGCTTATCCGGAACGAGGGTGCGCTCTTTCCACCCGCGCTTTCGGCGCGCCAGTCGCGAAGCCAGACCTTGAGTCGCTCCTCCGACGCGCCCGCCTGTTCGAGAGCGCCCCGGCTGATTCGCTCGGAAAACCGGTGTTTTCCGCGCTTCGCGTCCAGGACCGAGAAATGCCCGAAATAGAGATTCCTGAGCGCCCAGCGGCTTTTTGATACTGGAGGCGCACCCGGCCTGAGACCCACCCGGAAAAACGTGAGCATGAACGGGTATCTATCCCCCCGGGAATCCTGCAGGTTTCCCGAGAAATACCACCACTCCGTGCGGAACGCCTCGTGCGCGCCGTGGTCGCGGGGGAACTGATACCGATAGCCGGGAAGCGCCTGCCGCCAACTCTCGGGATGCGCGGGTATAGCGCCTAGGACGAGGAGGGCGGCCAGAAGAGATGTGAATGGTTTCTTCATTCCTCGCTCAAGGCCTCTCGAATGGGAATGCTCGCGGCTACTCTCGCGGGGAGCCAACTCGCCGCCAGCGAGGCGAGAACCACGACGAGAAGATACGCCGCCATGCCCTTCCAGGCGAAGATATACTGAATCGTCCAGCCGAAACTCAGCTTGTTGACCACGAAAATCAAAATGGTCGCCAGGCATACGCCGGACGCAAGACCGGCAAGCACGGATAGAACGCCCAGAATGGCCGCCTCCCCCATAATGGCGGATACGATTCCCTTTCGATTGAGACCCATCGCGCGGAGCGCGCCGATTTCATGCACGCGCTCTAAAATGTTGGAACTCAGGCCCGTGGCCACGCCCAGCAGCGCCACCAGGACGACGATGAACTCCAGCGCATAGGTGATGGCGAACGTCTGATCGAAGATGCTCGATACGCGCTTTTTGAGACCGGCGTTCGAGATCAGCACCATGGTGGGGTCGAGAACTTCTTCGAGCGATTTGCGGACGTCTTCGGGCCGCGCGTTTTCTGAGAGATATATCGCCAGGGCACTCAGGCGGTCATCGCCCCAATGCTTCTTGAAAAACGTGCGATCCACGACGACCAAACCGCCGTCCGTGGTGTAGTCGTAATACACGCCCGCAATACGTACTGAGACCTCACCCCCCGGAGCCGGGAGACGCAGGAGGTCTCCTTTTTTCACGCCGTATAGGTTCGAGAAGGTCTCCGTGATAATCGCCTCGCCTCGCGTCCTCGCCCTCGTGAGCGTTTCTTTTGAATCGCCTTCTACAAACAGCTTATGGCTCCTTTCGGCCTCGACCCGGAAATCCCCGCCCGCAAGCGTAATGCGCTCCCCGCGCCAGGGCAGGCGCACGGCCCTGAACCCACCCACGGCCGCGACACCCGAAACGCCCCCGATGGTCTTGATAACATCTTCTGAAATATTCGCATTTGACCCCTTGATGAAACGCGAAGCGGGCGCTGCATAGAAGTCGGCTCTCAGCGTCTGCTGCGTCCATATTTCCACCGTGGCGCGGAAGCTCTCGATCATGATGATGAGACTCACCAGCATGGCCACGGCGATCGCCAGCGAGGACAGCGTGACCGCGTTTCGATGCGGGTGCCTCCCCAGGCCATGCGCGGCCAGCCAGACGTTCACGGCGCCGCCCAGAAGCCGCCTGACGACGAGCGAACCCAGCAAAACGACCGGCAGGCTGAAAAGCGCGGTGGCCAGGATGACCGCCGCCGCCGAGAGATAGCCAGGCCAGGGCGTTCCCCACGCCAGGGCCTGTAAGTTCAGCCAGTAGGCGATAAGAGCGGTGAATAAGGCGATTGCAACGAAAGCGGCGATGACTTTGGGGCGCACTTCCACTTTTCCCTGTCTCTCCACAATGCCTTGATGCGGACTTTGGCGCGAGGCTGCGATCGCCGGGAATATCCCCGAAACGAGAGAAACGCCAAGCCCCACGCCGAATCCCCAGAATAGTTCTCGTGGTCCAAAGAGAACGTGCCGCACCTCCAGAAACGCGTAGAGGTTCCGAATCGTCTGGGAGATGAACGAGAGCGCGCCCTGGGCCATGAACACCCCCATCGCAACGCCCAGGCACGAGCCGGCCAGGCCGATGCAAAGCGCCTCCGCACCGTAGAGGAAGACGATTCCTCTCGCCGTCAAGCCCAGTGAGCGCAGGGTGGCGATTTCACCCCTGCGCCTCAGGACAGAAGCCGACATCGTGTTGTAGATCAGAAAACAGCCCACCAAGAGCGAGATGACGCTCAGCACCGTGAGGTTGAGCTGGAACGACGCCAGCATCTTCTCCACGTCGCGTCCGCGCCGCGCGGGCCGCTCGACAATCGCGCCGGGCGGGAGAATGCTCCGGATTTTTTCGCGGATGGATTCGATCTCGCCTCCATCCTCGGGAATCAGATCGATCCTGTCCAGACGGCCGAAACGCTCGAAAACCTCCTGCGCGACGCCGATATCCATGACCATGAGCCGGCCGTCCATCGACTTCGCCATGCCTTCGGGCTTCAGGACGCCGCGGACGCGAAAGCGCATTCTCCGCGCGGCCTCGAGTTCGACGAAATCGCCAACCCCGACGCCCAGCGCATCCGCCACCCCCCGGGCGATGAACAGACCCTGCGGGTCGGCGATGCGCGAGAGAATTTCCTCGCGCGAGTATTTGTTCTCGAACTCATAGCCCCTGAAATCATTATCCCCCAGCAAGTCGAGGCCCAGGGTCAGGACGGCGCGTCCTTGCGCAGGAGTGCCGCGCCGCCACCTGGAGCCTGTGCCATCTGCCTTCCGCACCCAGACGTGCTGTTGCATAACGGGCGTCGCCCGCTTCACGCCCTTCGTCTCACGAAGGCTTAAGATTAAATCCTCATCCACGCCCAGACCGCCCGCGGATACTTCGAGTTGCGTCTTGCCGGAAATGGCCGCCAGACTGTTCTCAAACGCCCGGGTGGACGTCTCGTTCGCCATCTTGACGGCGATGAACACGGCGACGCCCAACGCCACGCCAACCAGCGTGAGAGCCAAGCGAAACGGCTCTTCCTTAAGACGCCGCCAGGCGATAAGGCGCAGGAGGGAAAAGGTGACGCCCATCAGTCAGCCTCTTCCGGGGTTGTTGAAAAAACCTGCTGAAGGAGCGCGGCAAATTTCACTCCCCCCTTGAGGGGGAGTCGGCAAGGCGAGGACAGGGTCCGAAGCCGCGCCGGTGGGGGGTAAAACGTGTTTGATCGCCATTCCGAATTATACCCCCCACCGAATCGGCCTTCGTCCAAAGGACTCGGCCTCTTCGTCGGGCTTTCCCCTCGGGAAGCCCGACCCTCAAGGGGGGAGTGATGTCTCCTCTCTCCTCGGTCGACTCCATACGCACAATCACGAAAACGGGCTTTTTCAACAGCCCCATATGCGACTCCTACAGCTCCATTCGCCATACTCTTCGCGTCAAACGCGACTGCATTGGCGTTTTTCAACAACCCCCCTCCAGGCGGCCATCGGTTATCCCGACCCGCCGCGTGGCGTAGCGCAAGGGCATCTGGTCGTGCGTCGCCATGACGACCGTGAACCCGTCTTCTTCGTGGAGTTCCGAAATGAGTTCCAGGACGTTTTGAGAGTTTTCGGTATCGAGATTTCCAGTCGGCTCATCGGCCAGGATGAGGCGGGGCTTGTGGATGATGGCGCGCGCAACGGCCACGCGCTGCATCTCGCCGCCCGAAAGCTGCCTCGGATAGCTGCGCATCCGGTTCGCAAGCCCTACGCGCGCCAGTGCGTTTTCGGCCATCTCTTTGATCTCGGGTCGTTTTTGTCCTTGCAGTACGAGGGGCAAGGCAATGTTCTCGTACGCAGTCATCGTGGGCATGAGGTGAAAAAACTGGTGGATGAAACCCACCTCGTTCCGGCGGATTTCGCTCAAGCCCTCATCGCTCAGGCGCGATATTTCACGTCCGCCCAGAAACACCTGGCCGCTGGTGGGCGCGTCGACCGCGCCCATCAGGTGCAAAAACGTGCTCTTGCCCGACCCGCTCGGCCCTGAAACCGTGATAAACTCGCCCTGTTCCGCCCGGAAGCTCACGTCTTTGAGCGCGTGGATGAGCGCGTCGCCCGCAAGGTAGGTTTTCGATACTTCTTTCAGCTCGGCCAAGGGATGGGCCATACCGTTTCTCCAGACGTGCGCACCGGAAAATCAAGGAGTCTTCACTTGTTCGAATCGCTGCCCGCCGTTTTTCTCATCACCAAAGACTACGAGGCGTCTTGCCGTTTTTATACCGAAACGCTTGAATTGAAAGAAGCGAGCAGGACAAAAGACCACGTGCGCTATGACCTGGGAGGAACCTCGCTCGTCATCCACGCGCCGATCTCCGATGAGGAGATGCGCAAGTGGAATCTCGAACCCCTCCGGGAACCCAGGGGCTCGGGCGTCGTCGTCACGCTCACGCCCGAGGATGTCGACCGCGCCCATGATACTCTCGTGGAAAAAGGAGCAGAGGTCATATTCCCGCCCCGCGACGCTCCCTGGGGCGTGCGCATGTTCATGCTGAAGGACCCGAACGGGTTTTTGATCGAAGTCAGCAAACCCCTTTCAGGCGGCTCAGGGTAGACCCTCGAACACAGATCTTTCGCCCTCTCGCGTCTCCACCTGCGCTTGGGCGCGAACGAAGGTCTCCTCGTTGTAGAGCCAGCGCCCCGTCAAGCGAACGAACCACCAGAAGAAATTCCCGTTGATCTGGCTCTTGTGCGAGGTGAGCGCGCGCCATTTGCGGCGAAGCTGCCAGCGGATGTTCACGCGGGTGGTGATGAGCTCGTCCGGCGTCCCGTACTTGTCCTCCCGGAAGTCGGGATCATCGAGCGGCGTTTTCTGTCCGAAAAGCTTCATCCAGCGCCAGGCGCGCAGCATCTTCGAGCGCGACCACGCGGTGTGGTAGAACTTGGGCACGCTCCAGACCTCTCCCTCATCTTCCGGGAATCGGGCGGGGTCGGCAGCCGCCTCTATCGCCTCGGTGGTGACCTTGTTCGCCATCACGTGATCGGGGTGGCCGTATCCGCCCTGCTCGTTGTAGGTGACAACCACGTCGGGGCGATAGCGGCGAACGTAGCCCACCAGCTTTCCGACGACTTCTTCTTCCTCGGCGTTCTTGAACGCCTTGGGGTGGCCGTTGCCCTCCCAGCCGTCCATGCCGGAATCGCGATAGCCCAGGGTATGAACTTCAGAAACCTGTAAAATCCGCGCCGCGCGCTCGAGCTCTTCTATTCTGATTTCTCCGAGTCTGCTCTGGTCCGCCTCGGAATCGGGGTCGAGGTCCGCGTCGAGATGCTTCATCTCGCCCATCTCGCCGTTGGTGCAGGTGATGAGTATGACGCGGTGGCCTTCGCGCGCGCTCTTGAGAATCAGACCGCCCGTGCTGCTGCACTCATCGTCGGGGTGCGCATGAACAAGCATGAGGGTGAAGGTTTTGGACATGGGTTCCGGACGCCCGGAGGCGCGAAAAAGGCCGCCGGAGCGAATCCGGCGGCCTCAGGAGGCGACAAAACTAGTGGTGCTCCCAGGTATCTCCTGAATTCAAGAGCGCGTCGATATCGCCCTCGCCTTTCGCCTGGGCCGCTGCGACCTGATCCACCATCAATCCCTCGAAAGGCGGACGCTCCACTTTTCTCAGAACGCCCAGGGGCACGGGGCCGCCTTCGAGTTCGACCCGGCTCAGGATATGGGCGTAGCCGCCCGCCTCGTCGTCCACGCGGTGGACGGTGACGTCGGGAGAGTCGGCCTCGACGACCCGGACCTTGTAATCCTCGAGAGAAATTCCCTTTCGATCATCCTCCGGGCCATAGACGAGGGGCTGGCCGTCTTCGAGATACATCACGTTCTGCTCTTTCATGCCTTTCTCGGTGAATTTGTGCCACGCGCCGTCGTTGAAAACGATGCAGTTCTGCAGCACCTCGAGCAAGGATGTGCCCTCGTGGTTCGCCATCTCCTCGAACATCGAGGCCATGTGCTTCTGATCCCTGTCCGTCGTGCGGGCGACGAAGCTGCACTCCGCCCCCAGGGCCAGCGTCAGCGGGTGGAGCGGATAGTCCACCGAGCCGATGGGCGTGGACTTCGTGCGCGAGCCCAGAAGCGAGGTCGGCGAATATTGGCCCTTGGTCAATCCGTACACGCGGTTGTTGAAGAGAATGATCTTGACGCCCACGTTGCGGCGCATGGAGTGAATCAGGTGGTTACCGCCGATGCTCAGCGCGTCGCCGTCGCCGCTGATAACCCAGACGGAAAGGTCCGGGTTGCTGACCTTCACGCCGGTGGCGAACGCCGGAGCGCGTCCGTGAATGGTGTGGAAACCGAACGTGTCCATGTAATAGGGAAAGCGCGCCGCGCAGCCGATGCCGGAGATGAAAACGAATTTCTCGCGCGGAATCTCGAGCGTCGGCAGCACCTTCTGCATCTGGGCCAGAATCGCGTAGTCACCGCAACCCGGGCACCAGCGCACGACCTGGTCGGACTGAAAATCCTTGCGGGTGAGGCCCAACCCCCCGCCGTTCTTGGCTGTCGTCGTGGACATTTAGAGTAACTCCTCAATCTTGGTAATCAGTTCGCCGACCTTGAAGGGCTTTCCTTGAATTTTGTTGAAGCTGATCGTATCGACCAGATACTGGTAGCGGAGCATCTTGGAGAGTTGTCCCAGATTCAACTCGGGGACAAGGATTTTTTCGAAATTGCCGAGCACTTCTTCGAGGTTCGCCGGGAAGGGGTTGAG